>JAOZHM010000004.1 GCA_026014845.1 Candidatus Bathyarchaeota archaeon | reverse complement strand
CTGAATAACCCATCTAACGATTCACCATTCTACAATAGTTAAACAGTGGCATTATAAATCTTTAAATGTAGACTACGGAGTCCAGTTAGGTTTTGGCTATTTCTTGTTTTTTCCAGTTCAAGAACTTTTCTGCGTACACTGCCATCGGACCATAATGTTTCTCGCATGGGAATTCTTGGCATTCACCACAAGAATTTATCGCTTTATTCTCCACGCATTTATAGTAGGGGCATTTAGCTTCTTCATTGGAGCATCCCTCACACTTCTTTAAAACGAAAAGTCTACAAGCACCGCAATAAATTCCACACCTACCAATAAGATCTCTTCTAAACTCCAATTTCAATCCTCCAAATTGATATCTAGACTCTTTCTTTAAAAAGACGCGGAGCAAGAGTTAAAAGCGCAAAAGATTAGGGGAAACAAACTTGAGAGTTCAAAGCTTTATCAACGATTTTTCGTAATCGGCAACAACATGTTTTTTGCCTTTTTGAACTACTTTATGTCCTTCTTTTTCCAGAAGCTTTTTCTGTCTTTCAACTCCGCCGGGATATTTTGGGTTTATCACTCCGCCAGTCTTCAGAGTGCGCCAGTATGGAGTAATATCTTTTTTCCCTTCTTGTCTTTGTTCTTCAGCTGCTTTTGCTGAAATCGAAGCGAAAATGCCAGTGGTTAAAGGACAACCAATCGTTGCTTTATGCTTTTTCGCTAGGGCTGAACGGATTTCATTAATGGTAATAAGTTTTCCCTCAGGCACTCTTTTCATCATTTCATTGACTTCCATCGGCGCTGGAATAACCACTGTGCCTGTACCCCACCTTTTACTCATTTTCTCAGTAATTTTCTCTACTTTTGGCAAACCCTTGTTATCGGCTAATTTCTCAACCCAACTCCTCTTTTTCTTCGTCATATCTTTAACGCTTCCCTTTCTCTAACCTATAAACTACACTTTGATAGCCTGTCATTATAAACGTTATACTGAAAACGCTTAACGCCTTTTCAAGGTTACTATAGATCAATAGTTTGCCCGTTTTATTGGTAAGATACCCTTGAGCGCATTACTTCAAGGCTGGGAAAAGTCCCAAGAATATAGGAAAAAGTTTTTAGTTAAGCTGTTGGAGATGTCTTTCGCGAGCTCCCCTTTTTTTGTTTGTGCTTCGCTTTTCCGCTTCCATGGATCCTCTAAAACCTTTGCGAATTTGTAGGATGCATACACAGAAACGCGTATGGAACCTTAAAGAAATGCAGAGACTTTCACGCATGTACACAAACTAGAAGTGGAGGTTTCTGAATAGTTATTGCGTGAAACCATTGTGAGTAAGACTAAGCTTTTTGATAAGCCTGAATGTAAAAACTGCATTTTCAAAGGAAGTAGCTATTGCTGGAACCAATGCCCATATAACATTTGGCGAAAGCGATAAATCGAAGGTATGGAATAAGCGTTAAGTTGTTTACCTTTTTCCTCCGATAACTATCATTGTTGTTGCGGATTGCACTCCTTCGATTCGCTTTATAATTCTATAGATCCGGTTTAGGTTTTCTATTGAATCTACTTCAATGACCGCTACTACGTCATAGGTTCCGTACAACATGTATGCTTCTTTTACGCTCCAGGTTCCACGCAGTTTCTTTAATACTTCACTTTCTTTTTCCAGTTCTGTGTTTATGAACACGAAAACTTTCACTGAATTCCACCTTGAGGAAGCACTTGCCTCTTCACTTAATCATCTGGAAATTGTCTTTACGTATATTTAGACTTATTTGTATACGAAACCTTGTTCTTGTAGTTTACGCAGAAGCTTGTTAATTGCGATGTAGACCTCTTGTTCTTTCTTGGTTCCTGTGCAAACAAGCTTTCCTGAAGCGAAGATGAGGATGACTGCTTTAGGTTCATTCATTCGGTAGATAATTGCTGGAAACTGTTCGGGCTCATATATTACCCTGCCACCACTACGTTTTTCAGACTCGCAAAACTCCACAAGGTCAATTGTTCTGCCAAGATCAGCACTCGCAACAATGTTCTGGATAGTTATATCTGGCTTACCTGTCATAAGTATGCCGCCTCGCTTCAACTCTTCAATAACTTTTTTGACGGCTTTTTTCGCTTCTTTTTCCGATTTAGCCCCAACACAAACCATCTTACCAGTTCCGAAAAGTAGCGTAACAGTTTTAGGTTTCCTCAACCTGAAAACCGCTCCTGGAAACTGTTTACGACGATACTTCACGAAAGGAAACGCTTTCACAATGGCTTCTAAATCAAGCTTGTGCTGCAGAGTCACTGAAACCACAACATTAACAATTTTCACCATTGGTTCAAACTTTGACATTGTAGACGTTCACCTCGAGGAGTGTATCGTTAAACGTAAATCAGGCTTTAACATATATATGGTATTATTGAGAAGGCCGAAAACGAACTTACAATCACTAGGAAGCTTAAAGAATAGTAGATCTATGAAACATTTGATGAGTCAAAGTTCACATATTCAAATAGCCAAAGAAAGTTGGCGTCATCAAAAACAAGGTTGGTCCCAGATTGTTCTTTGTGGATGACCAGACTTTAATGAAAATTGTTGCGTTGTTCGGTGAAGAAGCTGTCAAGCTAGTCCGAGTTCTCAAAGTAGTGGACGAGCTTACAGATAATGAGATAGCAGATAAGACTCAAATGAGCATCTATATGGTTCGTAAGGCGCTTTACAAACTTTATGATCATTCTCTTGTGGTGCTCAGGCGGTCACGCGACAAGGAAAAAGGCTGGTTCGTTTACCATTGGAGGCTTCAGCCTGACCAGTTCGCTGGATTTATCACATCCATGAAACGGCGTGTTCTTGAGAGACTGAAAACCAGGCTGCGTTACGAGATGAACCATGAGTTTTACACCTGCCAAACACCCGGATGTAAACGATACACCTTCGAGGACGCGGTTGAGTTCCTCTTTAAATGTCCCATATGTCACAAGCCAATGACACACGTTAACTACAACTGTTTCATCAAGGTCTTAATACGGAAAATAGAACAGATAGAAAGGGAGCTAAGCGAGTAGCCTATAGACGGTCGCGTCTTAAGTCCTTCAAAAGCCGACTATTTTAACGAGTAATGAATAACCAAATATCACTGTTACTCCAATAACTCCATACTTTGTGGCAGTTTTCTGCATGTTAATGACGGATTTTGTTGACGGTTCCTTTAACACATCAGCATAACGCTTGATGATGGGTACGGAAAGGGGAAAGAGTGCAAAAAACAGCAATAAATGTGAGTAAGAGAGTAACCCAAAAGCTGAATAGATGAAGGGCAACAAACCTGCCAATAGAAACATAAGTCCAGCCACGACGACGCCATTTTTCCTTCCGTACCTAACAACAGAAGTGTGAACCCCCATTTTGCGGTCTACTTCATAGTCTCCAACAGCTTGAATGACATGGCCACCACAGTGAATCAGCATTAGTGGCACGACACCTAACATAATTGATGAAATGTCCGAGTTTGGCTTGCCAGTTAACTCCAACCCCATTAAGAATGGCATTAAGCCAGCGCCTACACCTGAAACCACGAAGTCTACAACTGGTACACTTTTCAGTCTGAAGGGAGGAGCAGAATATGCGGTCCCAAACACAAGATAAATGAGAAACAAGGACAAGAGAGTCATATCAACCAAAACTACCAAGACCAAACACAAAATAATTAATGAAAAGGAAAAGACTAACGCTGTCTGAGGCGCCATTCTTCCAGAAGCAACAGGCATGTTAGACTTAAACGCGTTCTCCTGATCTTCCTTTCGGTCGAAGTATTGATTCAAAACGAAGATACTAGCTGTAGCACACGAGAAAGCAAACAAGATAGCAACGAAGCGCTCAGGAGGGGGTAAACTTACGAAGATGCTTCCAAAACCGAAACTAAAAATCCATCCAAGCCAACTCCCAACTCTCGCAACCTTAAAGTATTCCACAAGCGCCAAGAATCTGTAGAGTTCCTGAAAAGTCTTCACCAACCCTCACAATCTAAACTCTAGCGCCATATTCAGTGGATAACACTTAAAAGATTTTGTTTAGAAACTTCCAACTTGTTTTCCAGCGTGCGCTACATCCATCAATGTTCATTTCTCTACATCTACAAATATCACAGCGTATTTGTGTGTTGATATCCCGACGTTGGACACTGCAGAGCAATCGTTTTTCCATCTTCACTTATCCAGACGATGTTAGCTCTCCCGCTGCCACATTTCGGACAAGGGCGCTGCTCACCGACTTTGAATCCCATTTTTCCATTCCACCCTGAAGAATAGTCAAGTGGGTTTCAACTGGCAAAAAAAGGTGGGTAAAAGCTGATGATTGAAGGCTTCTCTACTGTGTCGTGTCAACGATTTCGGCTTTTGGAGCGTTTTCCTTAATTGACGCTATTCCGTTCTTGCATCCGTCTTTTGACTCGTAAGCTTCACCAGAGGCTATGATTTCACCGTTAGGAGCTTTCAATCTAAATCTGAACTTTCCAGCAGCATCTTTGTAGATTTCAAATTTTGGCATTTTTTCCGACATAAAATATCGCCTTACGGCTAATGTGAGTTATTCTTTAAATGTTTCCTTTGACATATCCGTGTGCATCAATTTAACGTGAATAATCAACGTTTTCAAAATCGCATAATGATTACAAAAGTTCTTTTTAACATTATAATGTAGCTCTCAGTGTCTCCAAAGTGAAAAATTGAAACAAATAGCGCGCGCTAAGATGGATAAAAAAGAAAACAGCCTAGAAGAATTTCACGGGGCTTTAATAGAAATGAACGGCAACTGGGACCCCGAACAGATTGTTACTGTTTACGAGTTTAAGGTCATATAGAGGAGATTGGAACCCCCCCCCCCAGATTTGAGTCCACTCCTGTCGACTAGAAAGCGCACGCTCCAGAAAAATAGACTCTATCACTGGCTCTAATAGTTAAGGGATCATGCCCTCTTTTTGGGAGTTAGCTAAATACAAGTCAAATGACACTAAATCGCTACGTTTCTATTTTTCATTTGATCCACCAGCGAGCTGACCATCATCCTTGCCGCCACGCTTTGTATTTAATTCAGAAATTTTTAGGCAAAACTTGGCGCAGCCAAAACAGGAAATCGGTGGGTAACTATAAACCATTACGCCACACAATTTGTCTCTGTCTTTAAGACAGAAAATCTTCAGAAAGAGAAACATGAAATACTAAACTGAAAGCGAGAACAAATAGGAAAAGGTTTTTAGTTTAGTTGTTATATGAGTGTGCAAGTGAGTTTAGAATACATTGAGGTAGATATTTAATGTCTGTATTTGCGGCACCAGGAGCGTACGACCGTGCAATAACTGTTTTCTCACCGGACGGTCGGCTGTTTCAAGTTGAATACGCAATGGAATTGGTTAATCGAGGAGCAACAATTTTGGGGATACAATGTCGTGAAGGAGTAGTTTTAGGGGCAGAAGAGACAGTTGATCCCCTTGAAGAAGCGGAATCTTCTTGGAAAATTTTTAAACTTGACAATCACATAGGAGCAGCCATAGTGGGCTTAAGCTCAGACGCGAGAGTCTTAATAGATAATGCACGGGTATACGCTCAAAGTAACAAGTTAACATATGATGAGCCAATAGACGTAGAAGTGGTAACGAAAAGAATATGCGACATAAAACAGCTCTACACACAGCATGCTGGCGTGAGACCCTTTGGAATTTCATTGATCTTCGGTGGAGTAGATAAAACTGGAAACCACGTGTTTGGTACACATCCAAGCGGAACATACCGGGGCTATAAGGCTAGAACAGAAGGCGCGGGAAAAGAAACGGTAATCAAAATATTGAGAGAGGAATACCGTGAAGAGATGAGCCTTGAGGACACCATAAAGCTTACAGTGAAATGCTTGGTGAAAGCCTTAGAAGCCAGACAGTTGCCGCCTAGGATAAAGATAGCGGTTATTCCTTCAGCAACCAAGAAAATGGAAATGCTCAGAGACGACAAGATTGGAGAATACCTGAAGGAATTAGGTTTAAGCAAGTGAAATGGGGATGGGTGAAAAATACACAATTGCCCGTTTTACAAAGGATAATGGGCACTTCGAGGTTCTCGTAAAACCCGAAAAAGCATTACAATATCGCATGGGAAAAATACTGGCAATAACAGAAGCATTGGCTACTGAAACCATATTTTCAGACGCAAACAAAGGTACCAAGGTTTCAGAAGAAGCCCTGCGCAAAGCGTTCGGAACAATAGAACCACTAAAGGTTGCGGAAACAATCCTGAAAAAGGGAACAATACAACTTACAACCGAACAACGCAGAAAAATGATTGAGAACAAAAGAAAACAGATAATAGCTTTCATATCAAGACAATGCGTCGATCCGAGAACAAATCTTCCACATCCACCATTACGCGTAGAACAAGCCATGGAACAAATCCACTATTCAATAGACGCCTTCAAACCAGTGGAAGAACAAGCAAAGGAAATAATCAAACTGCTAAGGAGTGTTCTACCATTAAAAATGGAGCAGGTATCAGTTGGAGTTCGTATACCAGCAGAATATGCAGCCAAAGCCTACGGGACAGTCAAGGGATTTGGAACAATAAAACGTGAAGAATGGCGTGGAGACGGTTCATGGCACGGAGTCTTAGAGATGCCAGCAGGCTTGTATGGTCCATTCTTGGAAAGAATTGGAGAAATAACTAAAGGAAGAGCAGAAGCGAAAATGCTCTCCTAAAAATGGTTTATTACGAATGTATGGATGTGTAAATTATGCCAACCTTTTTTGAAAGAAGACAGCTTGTAACGCCTGGAGATCTGCTTGCAGAAGGAACATACGTTACAGGCGAAAACACATACAAGGAAAACAACAAAATTTATGCATCAAGACTGGGGCTTGTGGAATACGAAGACAAAAAGATAAACGTTGTTGCTCTCAGAGCCTTTTACATCCCAAAATTAGGCGATACGGTTATAGGAACCATTGTGGAAGTTGGTTTTAGCGGGTGGACGCTAGACATAAGCTCGCCATATTTGGCTATTTTGAGGGCTTCAGAGGTCTTAAGCAGGCCTTTCAGACCGCAGGAAAACGACTTGGCCAAAGTTCTTGATGTAGGCGACTTAGTAATCGCAAAAATAATGGCCTATGACAGAGCGCACGACCCACGACTAACAGTTGGCGAACCTGGACTTGGAAAAATAACCCGTGGACAAGTTGTAAAAATGACTCCGACAAAGATCCCCCGCGTGATCGGCAGAAAAGGATCAATGGTGTCCATGATAAAACAGGAAACAGGCTGCCACATCATTCTTGGACAGAATGGAGTTATATTAATTACTGGCAAAAGCCTGAAAGATGAACAGTTGGCAATGACTGCTCTTCGTAAAATTGAATGTGAATCTCACACATCTGGTTTAACGGACCGTATATCCCAGATGCTTAAGAAAGAAAAAGCAAAACAGAAGGAGGAAATAAAGAATGAGTCAAAAACCTGAAAAGTTAATTGATAAAAAAGGTTTAAGATTAGATGGAAGAAAACCAGAAGAATTAAGATCAATAAAAATTGAAGTAGGTATCTTACCGAATGCTGACGGGTCAGCATACATCCAGCAGGGGAAAAACAAAATTTTGGCTGGTGTATATGGTCCAAGAGAGATGCATCCTAAACATTTGGCACGTCCAGATCGAACAGTTCTGAGATGCCGCTATCATATGGCACCTTTCTCTGTTCAGGAACGCAAGTCACCAGCACCATCGAGAAGAGACATAGAACTTTCAAAAGTCATTCGAGAATCACTTCAACCCGCGATTTTCCTTGAATACTACCCGCGGACAGGCATAGACATTTTCGTTGAGATATTGCAGGCTGATGGAGGAACAAGATGCGCAAGCATTACAGCTGCTTCGTTAGCCTTAGCGGATGCGGGTATTCCAATGCGAGATCTGGTTGTTGCTTGTGCAGCTGGAAAAGTTGACGACACGATAGTGTTGGATTTAATGGATACTGAAGACAAGAAAGGAGGCGCTGACGTGCCTGTGGCTTTAATGCCGAATCTTAACGCAATAACACTGCTACAGATGGATGGAATTTTGACGTTTGAAGAGTTCGAAAAAGCGGTAAATCTAGCCCTTAAAGGATGCAGAAAAATCTACACAATGCAAAAGGAAGCGTTAAAAGCCAAATATGAAAGTGTTAAGGAGGTTGAAGAATAATGTCATCTATAATTGTTCGGGTAAAGCAAAAGCAGATTATGGATCTAATCGCGAAGGGAAAAAGGCTGGATAGTAGAGGTCTAACAGATTATCGTGAAATAAAAGTTGAACAAGGACTAATTGAACGGGCTGAAGGTTCAGCAAGGGTTCTCCTCGGAAAGACAGAAATCATGGCTGGAACAAAAATTGAAATAGGCAAACCATTTTCAGACACACCTAATGCAGGTGTTCTAACCGTAAACGTTGAGCTCGTACCATTAGCCTCACCAACCTTTGAGCCTGGGCCACCGAAAGAAAACGCAATAGAACTTGCCAGAGTTGTTGATAGAGGAATAAGAGAATCAAAAGCCCTTGACTTCAAAAAGTTATGCATAAAACCAGGTAAGAAAGTGTTTGTGATTTTTGTGGACATTTACGTGCTTAACCATGATGGAAACCTAATTGATGCCTCCGCATTAGCAGCTCTCGCCGCTCTGCTTAACACGAAGATGTTTAACTATGAGATAGAAGAAGATGAAGTGAAGATAAAACCGGGTTACACCCCGCTCCATGTAAGTAAACATCCGATTGCCGTTACTTTTGCGAAAATAAATGACAAGCTTATTGTTGATCCATGGCTTGAGGAAGAGCAGATAATGGACGCTAGATTGACTGTGACAACTGATGATGACGGAAATGTATGTGCAATGCAGAAGGGAGGTAGCGGATACTT
>JAOZHM010000037.1 GCA_026014845.1 Candidatus Bathyarchaeota archaeon | reverse complement strand
CGAACCATATCGCTCGCATGATTATGATGAATTTGTATTGTAGGAACATTCGCAGGTCTCTTTCAACAACCAGCAACAGTTTCTTCGTCTCTTTCACCTCGAGGTGATCTCTTTCTCGGCTTCCTCAATAGTTAAGCCTGTGTAATTTACAAACACGTCATCAAGCGATGGTTCGCTCATGCGAATCGATGAGATGGGAAAGCCATTTTTGAGGAACAGGTTCACGATTTGGGGAACAACTTCTTCTACCTTATTCAGATGGATTCTTAGGTCATTAGGCTTCAACATGACGACGTCTACAACTTCTCGGAAGCTCTTCAGTTCTTTTATAGCGTTCTCATTCACTTCTTTTTCAAGCTGAACGTCGATAATATCGCCTCCAAGGATGCTGTCTTTCAACGTTTTAGGCGTGTCACACACTAGCATCTTGCCTTTGTGCATGATGCCAACGCGGTCGGAAAGCATGTCTGCCTCGTAGAGCTCGTTGGTCGCTAGGATTATGGTTGAGCCTTCGTCTCGAAGTTCTCGAATCATGTTCCAAATCTTATGTTTGCCTACAACGTCTATTTGGGCAGTAGGTTCGTCAATGAAGGCAATTTTGGGTCTTTGAATCAAGATCTTGGCGACTTCAACGCGTTTCTTCATTCCGCCGGAAAGACCGTGGACCTTTTTTCGTCTATCATCCCACATGTTTACGTCTTCCAACACTTGCTTAACTCTTCTTTTCCGCTCTCGCGTTGAAAGACCGCAGACCTTTGCATGCCAATTCAAAACATCCCAAGGTGTGCTGACCCAGAGAAGCTTTGGCTCTTGAAAACAAATGCCAATTAGCTTTCTTACGTCGTCCGGGTGTTTTCTGATGTCGTACTCACCGACGATTGCGGTTCCGTCGGTTGGCTTGATCACAGTGGAAAGCATGAGAACAGCAGTTGTTTTTCCCGCCCCGTTAGGGCCCAATAACCCAAAGATTTCTCCATCATCAATGCTCAAGTTGAGATGGTCCACTGCAACCAAGTCGTCGAAACGTTTCGTCAAATCAATCGTACGAATGATAGACACGAACACACCTTCATCAATCTACAAGTTTTTAGGGTAAGGATAATGAAAAGTTTTAGTAGATAAGCATATCGTCACACGCACGGTGGTTGAATCTGGCGAATATTCCCCACGCACGAAAGAGAATGACCGAATCCTCTTGTTGCAGTTGGCGGGCCCGCTGGGATTTGAACCCAGGATCTCCGGCTCCGCAGGCCAGCGTCCTAATCCATACTAGACCACGGGCCCTTTTGGAGGGACTATGTACCTAAATATGAGGCTTTCATTTTGCGAAAGAGCTCGTAGCCATTCATGTCGGTTATCCAGCCTATATCAGGTCTTTGTCCCCTTCAACGTTTTTCGCTATCTTACAGATATATTCTTCGTTTTGTGGGAGTGCAATTAACTGCGTGTATTGAAGAGTGGTCTTTAGGTTTTTGTGACCGAGGAGTTTTTGGACGTAAAGAATGTCCTTGGTTTTCGCGTATTCTATGGTTGCTTTCCAGTGGCGTGTGGAAGTGAATCCTAAGTATTCTCGGGTTCCCCAGTTTGTGGTTCACTCTTTTCCGCTTACCCTAAACCATTGAGAGGTCAGACGTAGGTGTCTAGCCTTACACTTATCGCTTGCTCTGTTTTCCCTCTCTTCTGTTCATCCGTGATTTCACCCTTCTGTTAAGGATATCCTATGAGAGCTAAGTCACTTATTGCGTGAAAATTCAGCCAATACGACCTACCCCCCCTATTTTTTTGAAAAAAGGATAACGCTATGCTCGAGAAATGGGAATATTTGATGTAGCATCAGTTTGTAGCATGTTTCGCATCAGAAGGTCATGAAAGGGCCCGGCTAAGGAAGACATGTGATAGAGGTTCTCTGACAGTTATGTGGAAATCGGCTTAAGTGTTGTTGTGGCCTACCTAGGGGGGCCTACAACAACAAATCATGAAGGTTTGGTAATGATAGTGACTTGCAACACAAAAATAGGTCAACAGGAAAATTGGAGCGGGCTTAGTAGTAGTGGTACAGCGCTCTAGGAAGAAGTGACTACTACTTCTGAACCTAAAGATATAATTGTGTTTTGGTTATTCTATTCATTGAGGTACTAGTAGGGTGGTTGTGTTGTCGCTTAGAAGGACTGGTGTGACTGGGTTGAGTTTTGAGGGGCGTGGTGAGCGGATAGCTAAGGG
>JAOZHM010000036.1 GCA_026014845.1 Candidatus Bathyarchaeota archaeon | reverse complement strand
GATCAAGCAACTCTCCCTTTTCAATAGCAAATACAGGTCCCTTGGGATCAATGCGGTCTGCTGCTCTTCCGTCAAACCAGCTTATGGCCCCGCAGTTCGAGTATCTCTGAGGTGTGATTACGCAGACATGAGTTGGCGCGAAAGACTGACACAGAATACATCCATAGAACTTGTCAACTTCCTCGTCCTTCAACCCTCTGGCTCTAGCGTCTCTTGCCTCATAGATCTGCAGAGCTTTATCGTAGATTTCCTTCACCTTCTCTGGGTCAGTGATAAAGGTTACCTGCAGCTTCTCAATTATCGGTAGCTCGCTCTTGAAAAGTCTGTGCAAAATCTTTCCCATGTATTGGAAGGAGTTCAAGCCTTTTTTGAATGATTTCTTGCTGAGTCTCAGAAAAATGTCGTAGCGCTGGTTCAGGTGCATCATCCCTTCAATGAAATTAACGTATTCGTGAATACGCCGTTCAACGACACCCTCAAGTTCTTCTTCAAGCTCTTTTCCAGCCACTTCGATGTAGATGCCAAGGGGATTGCTGCTTCCTTCTTTCATGTCCTTGATGTCTGGTCCAATCACTGTTATCTTTCCGTCTTCAACTTCGTCCAGGCTTCTGACTCTCACGAGTTCAAACTTGTTTTCTACGCGTTCCCCTCCAAGCTGTACCTGCATATCCTTGTATCGAATTCTTTCTCCCTCGTAGATTACGCCTACTTCGACTGGTATATCTTCAAACATGGACATCTTTTCACTCTCCTCCTAACTTATTCACTATTATTTCGAAACTTTCATTCCAATCCTTAACAGAAAGGTTTGGAAACGACCAAGTCGCATGAGGATTATAGAATCTGTCTAAACTTATGGTCTTAAGGTTTGTGGAAAAGGATTTTAGCCCAGCCAATATCACGAATTCCATGTAGTAAGGGAGTCCCATGAACAACGCGAGGTCATACGGGCCCTTTCCATCCAAGCCTTTCCATTCCGGATCCACAAGCCGGTTACCAATATCCATTGCAGGCATACAAGTTACGGAGTGAAAATCTCTCTTGATAAATTCGCTTATTGTATGGGCTGTAGCGACCACCGGGATTCCAGTGGTCTTGCTCATGCGGATTGCGTAATCAATCATCTTGACGTCGTCGGAATAATCTTCCGCGGCATGGTGTCCAACGATGAGGATGGGCCGCTTTGCTCTTTTTACCATTGCAACTACTACTTCTGGCTTCAAGATAAGGAGAGCCTTTTTAGGTCCAGCAATCTCAGCTGTTTGCCAAGGTTCTGCTTTTGCGCTCATGTCATTCACCCTTCCTCTTTCTGATAAGCCTAGGCAGCAACGTCGGGTCTGGAATTTTCATCTCTTTCCATCCTTTCTCCTCTAACATCTTGAGAAGCTCATTCTTCATAGTGATGGGCACATCGTTCTTGTTCCGAACATATAGGTGTATGTCGTCAGGCATGACACCGTAGAGGCGCTTGTGAAGATCGATATAGTGGGTCAGCTTTATGGCACGGCCTTTTGAGGTGTCGTTGGGTCTCACGCAAAGCTTCGCTATTAGCACCATGGCTTCTTCTTTTGTTTCCGCCGTCGTGAAAAGATGCTCAGGAGCTGGACCAACATAAACCTTGTCGCCAGTTCTAGCATCATACACATACCAGTCTTTCTCTCTGTCTTTTCTGCCAAGAAGCATGCGTCGATACTTGGCTCCGTGGGGTCCAACTATCACAGGAATTCCAAGCCTCCAAAAGCCTGCAGCTATCGAGGCGGCTTTCTGAGAATAAGCTCCCCAAGCAAGACCCACAGCTCCAACTCGATTATGGATGTAGTCAGCGATCTCCTCGTAATTAGCGCGCAGTTTTCTCTTTGCGAAGATATTTGCGATCTTGATGGCTGCTCCAGCTATATGGGAATTCGAAACGCATGAACCCACATTGACGATGCCACCGGCATCAAAGGCGCCTAGATATTTCTCGTAAAGGGTCTTTCCTTCCTCATCCTTGACCATGGCTATAGACATGGCTGCACACCCAGAGGTGACAACGATGAACCTGCGCTTCGCGAACTCCTCAGCGATCTCTGCAACTTCCTTTCCACCATGGGGATAATTGGCGCATCCGACAATGGCTACAACGCCAGGAATGTCACCGAAAACTATCGGTTGCCCGACTTCCCTTATCTCAACGTCTTGGATTGCACCGCGTCCAACCCGCATCTTAAACTTCTCCTTGGCCAATTGTTTTTCTCCGGCCTTAACAAGGAAGCTATGTATGGGGAAATCATTCGGACAAGCGCTGTCACAACGGGCGCAACCGACACAACTTTCTAGAATTTCCGCAAGTGGGTTAAGATCTCCCTTAGCTGCCGCTTTCATAGCTTCGGGTATGGGTTGATCGTTTGGGCAGGCTCGTCTACACTCGTTGCATTCAGTGCATTCTTGTGCGGCTTTGATGACTTCTTCTATTTTTGGGATAATCTTGAATCTGTTTCGTTTTGGAGCAACTTTCATCACAGTTTCAACCGCAACTTCCCCAACCTTGTCTGGATCCAAAATTAGCACTCCAGGAACTTTCTCTTCTACAAGGTCTGATATTGTCTTCTCTGATGGGGTCTCGGTTCTGTTTTCGAGTCCTAAGCAGCTTTTCGGGCTTGAAGCGATTACTGGCGTTTTGACTTTTTGTGCTTCAACTAATGTATCTGCTCGAATGCATTGTTCATCAACGACAATTAGATCTGCTAACCCACTTCTAATGTAACGCAGTTGCCAAGATATAGGTCCCACTATCTTAGCCATGGAACTATACCTTGTTATGTCGTGGGCAGTGCAACAAATGCCTACCACTTCAGCTTTGCCCAATAACCCTTTGTCGGTTAGATAGTCGATTATCCCGACAGAAGATGGCACGTTATGACCTATGACTAGAATCGTGGGCTTGGAGATATCTGCTACACCGAAGCCCAAATCAGTTAAGGGAGCTTCAGGATCAGCTTTTGGAAAACCAAGAACTGAGGTCTGGGCTAGATCTGCGATTTCCATGCCAAGTTGATCAACCATTCCAACGTGGAGAACCTTGGATTCAAAATCTAGATTGCTTCCTTCCTGCCCCGTATGCGTAACAGAGAGACAATGTGTGACCTGTTCTTCGCAATAGTCGAGAGCTTCTTCCAAGTCTCTCAGTTTTTCAGGTTTGATCCCGCAGACCAATCGGGTCACTGGAGCCTCCACATCTATGTTTAAACCTCCCACGTCAAGGGGGCTGTTTGGACCATATTTTTCCATTAGGTGTTCTATGAGGTGTCTTGCATGTGCAATATGAGTAGCAGCTCCAATACAGCAAGCAAGCAACACTATACGCGACTGCTGAGCCGCCATGTTCAAGCCACAAGCTCCGCGTTTATCTCCTGTTAGGTCGCATTTTCCGAATGTGCAGAGACAGCACACGTCACAGAAGGGCAAATAGAAAGGCTTGTAACGTTGAAGAAGCTTCATGTCCCAATCTCTTAGAGTCGTCATTCCCGGAAAAGGCGTTGGCCCCATGGGTTCATCCCATTTTTCCTCAATGACCTTTCCAAAAGCAAGTTCTAAATCCCTAATAACCCCAAGATCACTCTTCAGTTCTTTAATCTTTATGTTTACTCGTTTCCTGGTCAACCACAACACTACCGAGATTTTGAAGATGTAATGTTAGCGGCAGATTATTTTAAGCTTTTCTAGAAATCTCTTCTAGATGTAATGTTCAATTGCCCAAGCAATATTCTTAGCCTAAAACACCATTTGCCGCACTTGCGAGGGCTTGATCATCCTTTCGTATAGCCAGCTTTTTCCATTATTTTCTTGACAGAAATGTAAGCTGGGGAATCTGAGGATAAACCGAGCAAAGACTTCCCGGAAAGGATGTATTCCTCAACTTTTTCATCGTAGGCGATTTTTCCCAAATATTCCAGTTGAGTAGCCTTTCTAGCTTGGTTCTCTAGGCGTTCTGGAAACCTAAAACCTCCGATTACATAGAAATTCTTGAAATCTATCTTGACTTCTCTGGCTACACGATACGCACGCTTAACGTGGTCAAAGGATTTCTTGGAAGGATCGATCACATCGAAGATGTCGTCAACCCTTGTCGAGATTTTCCGGTTTAGGTGTTCCAAGCCTGCTGGAGAATCGATAAGCACATACCTGTAGTTTCTTGTTAGAGATCCGAGAGCTCCTTTCAGGGCTGAATCTGGCAGACAGTAGCATCCTTCAATCCATTTTGTTCCTACAGCCATGAAATCGAAATAGTCGCCTTCGTACAAGCCTTTCTCCCATATTTTGCTTTCAATTCGCTCCGTAGGTGGCACACCAACAGTGGTCCCGCCTTCTTTTAGGAAAGTTTTCACAAGCAAATCTGAAATGGACTTCTTGCCAACTTCTTCCAAGTCAATGCCAACCATCTCGCCAAGGTTCTGATCAGGATCGACATCAACCAAAAGCATGGGAGTGCTTCCAATTTCAATGAAGTATTTGGTCATTAGAGCGACGAAGCTTGTTTTTCCGGTTCCACCGCGACCCATAGTGACAAGAGTCTTCACGTTATCCCTCATCTCCTCTGTCAACAATATCCTTACAGCTTATTAGTTATCTTTTTTGCCAAGCTTTTCACTCAAATTTTGTATGACGCGCAAAGCAGCCGAATCCTCGTGCTTAAGGGGGGTTTCTCCACGCATCTCCGCCTCCACTACATTTTGGTCGAAAGGCACGAGATCAAGAATTGTTAAGTTATTTCTTTCCGCGAATTCTCTGACAGTTTCTTTCTGGGTCCTATTTCCTATTTTGTTTCCAACTAGAAAGACTTGTTTTATACCAGCGGCTGTGGCCAGATTATGAATGTGCCTAGCAGTTTCGAGAGATTTTATGTTCGCATCCGCAACAACTATTAAAACATCCACATGTCGAGCTGTTCCTCTTCCTAGATGTTCAACACCAGCCTCCATATCGAGGATGACTACTTCGTCTCGTTCCACGACTAGATGACGGAGCAAAGTTCGAATGACAGAATTTGCCGGGCAAGTGCAACCTGAGCCCATCGACTTCACAGTCCCCATTACAATTAGATTCACACCAAAAGGCGTCATTACTGAAAAGTCATGGATGACATCCTCTATGGTAAACGAGAGGCGATAGACCCCTGGATATGAAGTTTTCGTTTTTGATTCTATTAATTCCTTGTTTTCTGATATTGGCACTATTTTTCGGGCTTCCTCCAATGACAAGCCTAGCGTTAGTGCGAGATTTGGTGAAGGATCAGCATCAATGGCGATTGTTTTCAGTCCTTTATTTGCGAAAGAGTATGCTAGGCCCCCAGCAATCATGGTTTTGCCGACGCCGCCCTTGCCAGAAATTGCTACTTTCACTTCATTCTCTTCCCGTTCAAAGTTTTCTATGCAAGTACACACATAACTGGCTATTTACGCTTTCTGAAAGCTTGTACTCTTGTAGGAACAGGCCCTCTTCTCTTTTCGTCTTATCAGGCGTTGATTGTATGTGTAGACCCTGTCAAGTCTTTTGACCTAACTGCAAGCAAGGTTTTTAAAGCCGTTTGATTGAAACCAGAGAGAGTGAAATAGATGGATTCAACGGTAATGCTGATGATTTCTGCTGCATTAGCTGCTACTCTTCACACTTTAGTTCCAGATCATGAGATCCCCTTGGCTATGATTGGACGTGCCCAAAACTGGACGGTGAAGAAAATGGCAGGAATCACACTAATTGCTGGGGCAATTCACATTTCTGTTTCGATGGGCATAGGAGTGATAGCTCTAATCGCAAGTGTGACATTGTCACAATTTGTCGCCAATTCAGCACAACAGATATCTGGATTTCTACTAATCGTATTTGGCATAGCCTATGCGTTTTTTTCTTGGAGACGCAAACGTGGTGGTCACTCTCATTCTCATCCGCATAGCCATGTTGAGCATCGAGTTGTTCATGCTTCACATGAAACTAAAATCGAAAAGGACGGCACAAAAGAGTCCACTGTCAGTTGGGGTGCTTGGATTGTTGCGATAGTTGGCATAGCTCCTTGTTTTACTCTGATACCTGTTTTGGTTGCGGCGGTTCCATACGGTGTGACTACCACTTTGCTGGTCATGCTTAGCTATGCTATTGCTACAATCGGAATGATGGTGATCCTGACTTCGATAGCGCTCAAGGCAATTGAGTATGTAACAAGATTGGCAAGAATTGAAAAACACGTGGAAATATTAGCTGGAGTCGTAATCTTTGCAGTTGGAGTCTGGCTATTAGTGGAAATTGGGTTAGGGGCGTAGTAAGGCATCTCTC
>JAOZHM010000035.1 GCA_026014845.1 Candidatus Bathyarchaeota archaeon | reverse complement strand
CTCCAAAGCAGTATTTCACACAGATGCCTCAGATGCTTATGGAAAAATTCCATTTGCCGCACGAGACTTGAATGTGGATTTAGCAACGATAAGTAGCTACAAAATTTTGGGGCCAAGAGGAATAGGCGTGTTATACGTTAAGGAAGGCATTACCATAAAAAGAATTTTAGAAGGTCAAATAGGCACACAGAAGCTTTGGCCAGGGGTTGAGAATACACCCTCAATTGTTGGTTTTGCAAAAGCATCCGAACTAGCGTTCCATAATTTTGAAGAAAATGCGAATCACATGCGAAGACTCAGAGACAAACTAATCGATGGAATAGTCGGGAAAACATCAGACGTTAGGCTCAACGGACCTGAAGGCAATAAAAGGGCTCCCGATAACGTGAACATAAGCTTTCTAAGATGCGAGGGTGAAGCATTAACAATTGAACTAAGCCTGAACGGAGTCTACGTTTCAAGCGGCAGTGCCTGTACCAGGCGGCTTCTTCAGCCAAGCCACGTTCTCGTTGCCATAGGCAGAAAATTCGTGGAAGCCCACGGCAGCATCCTAATGAAGGTTACAAGACAGCATACCGAAGAAGATATAGACTACGTTCTAGAGGTTATCCCAAAGGCTGTACAAAGAATAAGAGGAATTGTCGGCTCCATGGAAGTCGAGTAACCATGTCTAGGACGCCCCTTCCGTACAACCCGAAAATACTCGAGCTTTTCCGGAATCCAAAAAATCTTGGAAAGATGGAAGATGCCACGGTAACGGCTGTCGCAGGAAATCCCTTATGCGGAGACATGATAGTTTTCTACTTAAAAATAAACAGCAAAGATGTCATTGAAAAGGCATCGTTCGAAAGCTACGGCTGTGCCGCTAACATAGCAACCTCAAGCATAGTCACTGAAATGATTAAAGAAATGAAGCTCGAGGATGCATGGAAAATATCATGGAAAAGCGTTGTGGAGGCTGTCGGCGGCCTTCCAAGTGTGAAGTTTCACTGCGGAATCCTAGCCGTTGGAGCATTGAAGAGAGCAATAAGAACATACTACAAAAACAAAGAGGTTTCTCCCGATTGGCTGGCGAAGGAACCAAGCTTCGAAGAAAAGCAAGCTTTAGAAGAGGAAGAACTAGCGGAAATACTTTCAAAAAGAATGAAAGCTGAGGAAGAAAAATAATGTTGGATCCTTACAAAATTAGAGAAGAATTTCCAATTTTAAAACGGAAAATAAACGATCATCCATTAATCTACTTTGACAATGCAGCCACAACCCAAAAACCGGAACAAGTGATTGAAGCCATGAAGGAATTTTACGAAAACCATAATGCAAATGTTCACAGGGCTATCCACACGCTTTCTCAAGAGTCATCTGAGCTTTATGAAAACGCACACGAAGAGGTTGCTAAATTCATTAACTCAGGCGGCATGGAAGAGATAATTTTTGTAAGAGGCACCACTGAGGCAATAAACCTTGTTGCATATGCTTGGGGTCTTCGCAATCTAAAAAGGGGAGATGAAGTCTTAGTCACGTTGATGGAACATCACAGCAACATAGTTCCTTGGGAAAATCTCTCAAAAATAAACGGATTCCAAGTTAAATATGCAGACGTAAACAATGACGGAACCTTGAACTATGAATCTTTTGAAAACGCGATCTCCCGTAAAACCAAGATTGTTTGTTTGTCCCATGTCTCCAATGTCACTGGAGTAATAAGCAACGTGAAAAAAATTGCTAAGATAGCGCATGAATATGGCGCCTTAGTACTTGTGGATGCAGCGCAATCCGTCCCCCATCTGCCAGTAGACGTTAAAGATTTGGATATAGACTTCCTTGCTTTTTCGGGACATAAAATGCTGGGTCCGACGGGGATAGGAGCCTTGTATGGTAAACGTGAAATTCTTGAAGAGATGGAACCATTCCACGGCGGAGGCTCAATGATAAGGGAAGTTACCTTCAATACGATAACGAGGCGTTGCTCAGTTTCTTTGAATGATTTGCCTTGGAAGTTCGAAGGTGGAACCCCCAACATCTGCGGCGGTGTGGGCCTAATGGCGGCTGTCAAATACCTAAAGGATGTAGGTATGGAAAACGTCAAACGGCATGAGGCAGATTTAACAGAGTACGCTTTACGTCGTATGAAAGAATGTGCGAAAGTCACGATTTATGGTCCAAAAGATGTTTCCGTAAAATGTGGAATACTACCCTTTAATGTTGAGGGCTTAAGCTCACATGATGTCGCCTTGTTTCTTGACAGCTATGGAATCATGATCAGAAGCGGCTTCCACTGCGCCCAACCTCTACACGAAAAGCTTAAGTTGAAATCATCAGCGAGAGCAAGCTTTTACATCTATAACACGCTTGAAGAAATTGACCGATTTGCTGAACTGTTAAAGGAGATCGAATGATAAGTAATGAGCACCGTTGAAGATTATGTGGCTAGAATTGAAGAAACATGTGGCGAAGAAAAACACTTCGTTATAATGTTTAAGTATGATAAGAGAAATGAGGCGATCAAAAAGATTCTGAAAAAGGCGAAGGTGGAGAAATCAATTTCTCGAATAATCTTTGAGTTAACCTTTGAAAACGTCTCTTTCCGTCTTTACGGGACTGGAAAGGCCATTTTTCGAAATTTGAAAGACAAGGAAGAATTGCGGAAGATTTTGGCTGATCTCTTGTTGTAATCAGTCTAACTAATCCGTCATCCCCCTTGAAATGGGGAAAACTCTCGGGAGAGTAAACTAGCTTCAACATCTATGCCCACACGTGGTTCTGTTAACTCTTCGGGGTTTAATGGGTTTTTGCCGACTTTTGTTAACCAGTGGGGTTTTTGGTCCAAAAAGGAAGAGCCTTGCTTGAATAAGGAACACAGGCGCATTTGTTAGCGTACTTAGACAATAGGAATGATAGCTTTGCATGCGATACGCCTAGTTTCACCTTGATGTCAAGGCTGCAAAACGATATGAATATCCGAACGTCAGTGAGATAGCTCATGTGAATCAATAATTACTTTTTTGTAAAAAAGGTGAGAATAAAGCTTAAATAGTTACTCCTGTTATCAACGTAGCTATTAAAAGAAAATATAATTGAGATGTAGCAAAATGGTTAGTGAAGGTAGAGGGCGCTTGTTCAAGAGATCAGACGATAAATATTTAATTTATCTTCCAGTCGGCTTGGCTGAAGACAGCATGTTTCCATTCAAGAACTGGCAAGAGGATCAGAGAACTGGAGAGAAGAACAGCATACGTG
>JAOZHM010000034.1 GCA_026014845.1 Candidatus Bathyarchaeota archaeon | reverse complement strand
TGGATTGCCATTTGCAAAGTTCTTTTTGCTAGGCATGCACAGTGGATTTTCTGTTTTGGAATGCCTTCGAGGAAACTGATTATATCTTGCTCTGTTATCTTTTCGGCTTCTTCCAACGTTTTTTCTTTCACCATTTCCATCAAAGCTGATCCCGATGAAAGAGCTCCTGCACGACCTACTGCTTGAAATTTTGCGTCTTTCATTACGTCTGATTCGATTTTCAAGTAGACTTCCATGGTGTCGCCGCATGGCCCAGTATAGGCTAAGTGCACACTTGGTTTTTCTATACGTCCAACGTTCACTTTTTTCATGTAGTACTCTATTGCTTTGCTTGAGTATCCTGATTTCTCTAATAATCTTCTAACTTCACTCATGATATTCCCTCGATAAATCGTATTCATTTAAGTCTTCATATTAACCTTTTTTGTTTTTCTGCAGAAACAAAATTTGAAACTCTTACACCTACAAGCCGTATTTTTCTGTTTAGTCTAAGATAATCTTGTACAAGTTCCTTAACCGTTTTCTGTAAATCTTGTAGACGATCGGTTACAAAGGGCAGGGTTTTCCCATGTGTGTGAGTTTCAAAATTTTCATAGCGCACTTTCACCGTAACTGTTTTAAAACAGAAGTTTTGCTTCGAAACGTCTTTGTGAACTTCTTCCGAAAGCCTATCCAAAGTTTTTAGGACAAACTCGAAATCGTCAGTGTCTTCCTCAAAAGTTATGTCACGACTGATGGACTTGACTTCGCCTCTTTCTTCAACTTCACTTCTGTCAATTCCATGAGCCAACAAACAAAGTTGAGTGCCCATAACACCGAAGTTTTCCGTTAGCACAGTTGGATCATAATTGGCTAAGTCTCCAATGGTGTTTATTCCAATTCTCTTGAGTTTCTGCTCGGTCTTCCGGCCAACCCACAAGAGCTTACGCACGCGTAATGGCGCTAGAAACTTTTCAACATCTTCCTCCTTAACCACTGTTAAGCCGTCTGGCTTTTGAAAATCGCTGGCTATTTTTGCAACAAGCTTGTTTGGACCTATGCCTACTGAACAAGTGAGTCCCTCCTTCTCGAGAATCTCCATTTTTATTTGATGCGCTAAAACTTCAGCTTCCTCGCAGCCATTTACTCTTGAGGTAACGTCAAGAAAGGCCTCATCAATCCCCCACTGTTCAAATTTGTCTGCATATTTACGCAATATACCCATTATTTCTCTGGAAACCTTCTTGTAAAGCTCATAGTTAACTGGCAGGTAGACGGCTTCGGGACAAAGCTTCCAAGCTCTTGAAATGGGCATGCCAGACTCGACACCAAACTTTCTTGCCTCATAATTACAGGTACTGACAACTCCCCTTCCCTTTCCTTCTTTAGGATCAGCGCCCACAATGACTGGGTTACCCTTAAACTCGGGACGCTGTCTTTCCTCAACTGCCGTGAAAAAATGATCCATGTCCACGTGAAATATTATTCGCTTTTTCCCATTCATAGTCTTCCTTTTCCAAACACGATGCCTAACGTAAGATTGGCATGTTTGTTAATTTGAACTTATCGCAAGAGGATATATACAAAACTTAGCCTATGTTTAGCTTTGCTAACGATTTTCTGTTCACAATGTTTAATGCCATCTCATTTTAGATAGTAGAGGCAGCGAGGGAAAGCACACATGCAAGCTGTTTCAGAAGAAGATGCTAAACAAATAGCCGTTGATTTCCTTAGGAAAAAGAAAAACACGGAAAAAGTGAATGTTTCTTCGGTTGAACAAAAAGATGGTGTATGGATAATCTACGGCATGTGTCCCATAGACTTGGAAGGACATCCATGGACTGAAAAATTCGAAGTCATTGTCAACCGGAAAGGAAAAATAAAATCCACGTACTTTTCGTTGCTGTAAATGGCTCAGCGTTAAATTCCAAGCCTCAATTTGCCATCTTGAATTGTATAAATTGTGTCTGCTACTTCAACTATTTTTTCATCATGCGTCGCCACAATCATAGTTGTTTTGCGTTCTCTGCTTAGTCCAAAAAGCAGATTCACTATTTCTGCACCGGTTTTTGAATCAAGCTCCCCGGTAGGTTCATCTGCAAGGATTAATGACGGGGCGTTTGCAAGGGCTCTCGCTATCGCCACTCGTTGCGTCTCTCCCATGCTAAGCTCTCT
>JAOZHM010000033.1 GCA_026014845.1 Candidatus Bathyarchaeota archaeon | reverse complement strand
GGCGTTTGCATGAACAATAACAGCGGCAAGCTTTTCTTCATCCTTCGTTTTGGTCTCATTTCTCTCATCCAAAAGCGTGACCGTGCCTAACTCGAAGATTTTTTGCGGATATTCAACGTGGAGGTTGTTGCTTAGAAACTTCATAAGGCTTGGCAGAAGCCGATTTCTGAGGCATGTTAAGGTTTGAACTTTTGGATTGGCAATTTCAACTATCCTCTCTTTTCTGCAGTTCATTTTCTTGAACAGGTTTTCCTGATTTGTCAGCGTAAAGGTGAGAACTTCTTGGAATCCCAGTCCCACCATCAGCTCTCTTGCAACATTGAACAGATTTTGTTCGGGTCTTGCGCTGCCCGCTGTTGGGAGCTTACGCCATAACGGTTTGATATTGTTGTATCCATATGCTATTGCTATGTCCTCCACTAGGTCTATTGGGTGCATCAAGTCGATTCTGTAACATGGAACTTGCACAGTCATCTTAGTCTTTCCAAGTTTCTCAACACCGAATCCTGCTTTACCCAATAGTTCAGCAATCCGTTTGGCTGTTAACCGCAAGCCCAAGATGGTGTTTACATATTTGACCTCCAAGTTCATGAGACGTGTTTCAAGTTTAGGCGTCGTAACCTTCAGATTTTCATGTGGATAATGGATTGTAGTTGAGTAGGCTTTTCCGCCACGATCAATCAAGGACAAGGTAACCATTTTCAGGGTGTTAAGCACTGTTTCGTGCATCGTGCCCGTTACCTCAACAAGAACATGTCTTGTTTTTTCTGTCACCCTCCCCAGATCGTTTGAGTTTATGATTGGTGGAAACGAAAGCACATTTTTCTTCGAGTCCAATAGTATGGGGTAAAAGGGATGTTTGCTTACGATGTGGCCGTATTCTATACCTTTTGGATGTCGCTCGAGAATTTCCTTCAAATTCATTTCTTCCTCGAAGTCCAGCGGTACAAAGCTGATTTCGGTTGGTTTTGCAACGGTGTAGTGAAGCGGAGGGGTTATGAGGCTGAAGTCGTACAGCCCAATGGATGTTCGCTGTCTGTTCCTTCCATATGATTGGTCAAGTTTGTCCTGCTGGTGCATGAACCCGCGGATTATGGTGTCCGTTAACTTAACGTTTTTGACTATTGAGCAGCTTATGTAAGGTCGAATGTCCTTAAGTCTTGGGTCAACGTTAACCTCTGCTAACGGTTTGCCGACAGTATATTGTCTTAAACCCTTTTCAAAGCCTAGAAAACCGCGTAAGGCCCTAGCCAAGCCTTCAATGTTCCATATATCTGGACGATTTGTATCTTTAATCTCAACGTTTATTATGCCTTCTTCCTCATCGAACAGTTTTACTTCTCCCTTAACAAAGGCTAAGATGTCGTTGAGTTTCTCCAAGTCCTTGTGTAGTTCTATCCCCAGAATCTTTTCAAAATCTGCATAATCAACCTCTATTGTAGGCATTAAACCACTCCCTTTCTCCTTATCCAGTCCAAGTCTTGCGCGAAAATGTAGCGTATGTCGTCGATTCCAGCCTTCAGCATGAATAGACGGTCTATTCCCAAACCCCAAGCGATAACGGGCAACTTTATGCCCAAAGGCATTGCTACTTCCGGCCTGAAGATTCCCGAGCCTCCAAATTCAATCCACCCGTAACCTTTCTTGTAGGCGCTGAGCTCAACGCTTGGTTCTGTGAAGGGGAAGTAATCCGGTCTGAAGTTAACCTCGTCTGCCCCAGCTATTTCAATGGCGAATTTTTCTAAAACTCCTAAAAGGTCTCGTAGCGTTAAGTTCTCGTCAACCACTATTCCTTCAATCTGATTAAATTCCGTTAAGTGAGTCTTGTCCACTACTTCCGGTCTGTAACAGCGAACTATTGAAAAGTACATGCCCGGTACGTCTAAATCCTTGCTCAAGAGCGTTCTAACACTTTGACATGTTCCATGTCCGCGCAAAATCAAACGTCTAGCTTCTTTGACGGAGTATTTGTATCTCCATCCGGTTGAACCCGTTTTCCACCCATCTTCATGTGTCTTCTTGACTTTGTCCGCAATATGCTTGTAGGCGTTTAAATTGCCGTATTTCGGGTGTTTGACAAAGTATATACCGAAGATTTCTCGTGCTGGATGATCTTGGGGGGTGTAAAGAGCGTCAAAGTTGAAAAATGACATTTCAACAGTTGGACCTCTCATCTCTTTAAAGCCCAATGTGACAAGTTTTTCCTTCACCTCGTCGAGGAATTGCAAGTAAGGATGCTTTTTGCCTGGCCAAGTTTTTGCCACAGAAGCTTCTACGTTGTATTTTTGAAGCTTTACTTTCCGCCATTTACCGCTGATTATGAGTTTTGGTGTGAGTTGGGTTACCTCGGTAGTAACTTTGATTCCTTTTTTTATTGTGATCCAGCCTGTCTTTGTTATCTCGATTATTCTTGTTGTTTTCTCCTCAATTTCTAAAAGTTTTCTTCTTTTCAAGATTTGAACGGCTGCCTGCAGCTCTGGGCTTAAATACTCAACTATTGCTTGTTCTTTTTTGCCTAAAAGCTTCAGCAACTTTTCGTCATTTCCTACTTTTGGTTTATCCAATGTTTGCAGAGTGTTCGTTTTCGTGTTCAAGATTGCCCATTTCTTTCTTTGAATCCAACCCAAAGCTATTGGTACGAACTGTTCTTTCAAACCAGCCTTTCCAATAGCCTTTTTGAGTGATCCTTTCTCTCCAAGCTTCTTCAGAGCATTGGTTAAGCGTCTTTCTGGTAAACCTTTTTTTGCGTGGAGTTTTCCTTCATCGTTGAGCCATATGATTGTTTGTTTCTTTTCAAGAATTTCCACGATTTTTTTCTGTTGTAATGTTAGGGCTCCGCGCATTATTGTTGTATCGGGCAAGCCACTTTCTTTCATTATTTGTTCTACTGACGCCTTTCCGCCAAGCTTTTCTATTGTCAGTAATGTCTTATGCTCGTTTTCTCTAAGTTCAACCATGGCTTTTCCCTTCACGAATGGAATAAGGTGAATTTGATAACGTAGTTGTTATTTCAGTTTTAATAAAAGTATGCATATTTCTAGCTAGTTTTTGTTCAGAACTTATCCGCGTTTTTATGTAAATTGGCGAGGCATCACTTCACCAGCGACAATTAAAGGTGTGCATAACCATATTTATGGCTTATTCCAAACGCTCCATCGTGAAGGCTCTGGTGGGTACCCTTCACGCAACATTTAATATGTTTTCCATGAATTGTATAAGGAGCTATTACGAGACGGTGGCATCCATTTGGTGAATGAAAAGAAAAACGAGATGATTGTAACTCCTTGGGAAGTTAAGGGCGAAGTTGATTATGAACGTTTGATACGTGAATTTGGCACTCAACCTTTAACAGAGGAGCTACTGCAAAGAATAGCGAAGCACACAGGTGAACTTCATCTCCAATTGAGAAGAAAGCTCTTTTTTTCGCACCGTGACTTAAATGTTGTCCTCGACCTCTATGATAAGGGAGTAAAATTTGTTTTATATACTGGCAGAGGTCCTTCAGGTCCAGTTCACATAGGACATCTCGTCCCATGGATTCTCACAAAGCATCTGCAAGACAGGTTTGAAACGAGGCTTTATTTCCAGATGACAGACGATGAGAAATTCGTGGTTGAAGATGATCTAAAACTCGATGAGGCAAGGAATTTTGGTTATGAAAACGCTTTAGACTTGATAGCCTTAGGCTTTAAACCACAAAACACGTTCATAATTTTCGACGTCAAAGACATCGACCTGCTCTACGACATTGCCTTGGAGGTTGCAAAACGCACAACCTATTCAACGGCAAGAGCCACCTTCGGATTCCAAGACAGCACAAACATTGGATGGATATTCTGGCCAGCCATCCAAGCAGTGCCATGCTTCATACACGCTAAACTAACGGGCGAAAACGTTCCAGCTTTGATTCCGGCAGCCATAGACCAAGATCCATTTTGGAGAATCACGCGTGATATAGCTCCGAAGCTGGGCTATTACAAGCCAGCCCAAATCCACTGCCGCTTCTTGCCGGGACTTGGAAGAGGGGGAAAAATGAGTGCTTCGGAACCAGAGACTTCCATATTCACTATAGACCCGCCAGATGTTGTGAAGGGGAAGATATGGAACGCCTTCACAGGCGGGAGAGCAACGGTTGCTGAACAAAGGAAATTGGGCGGAGATCCAAACATGTGCACAATATTCCAATATTTTGCTTACTTGTTCGAAGAAGATGATAAGAAACTGGCTGAAAGGGAGACGAAATGTAAAGCTGGCGAAATACTATGCGGCGAATGCAAAAACGAACTAGCAGAAAGGGTTAACAAATTCCTTGCTGAACATCAAAAGAAAAGGGAAAAAGCAAGAGACATCGTAGAGAAGTTTTATATTAAACGTTAATTGGAGGTTTGTGAATGTCGAAAAAAGAGGAACTTAATGTCAACCCTTCTTCAGCTTACAAGTTTCT
>JAOZHM010000032.1 GCA_026014845.1 Candidatus Bathyarchaeota archaeon | reverse complement strand
ATTTGGATACTGTTTCTGAGCTTGCTATGTTGGCTAATCCTTTTACAACTATAGAAAAATATCGCAAGCATCTTCTGGATGAGCTAAAAGAAAATCCAGATGTATCTCTTGTAGCAGTTGAAAATGGAAGAGTTGTTGGATATGTGCAAGCGGAAGTTCACAATGATAAGGCGATGCTTGAAGACATTGCAGTTGCCAAGGAATATCAAGGTAAAGGTGTAGGAAAGCGGTTGTTGGATAAGGAGTTGAAGGCTTTGAAGCGGAAAGGAGCTAAAATAGTTCTCGCTGAGGTTCACTATAAATGTGCTTCAGCTATTCCGTTCTATTACAAGCATAATTTTCGCATAACTGGTTTTGTTCAAGATTATTTCGGAATAGGGCACGACACAATAATACTAAAACTGGTTCTGCAATAGCCAGAGATGCATAGCATGGAAATAACAGAAGTTATCTTTGCCTACGGACACAGAAACATTCAAGCTACACATAAGTCAACACTCGAAATCACAAAAGAAAAACAATTATCAAAGAAAGGTGGGTGCATTATTGCAGTGTCAACAGACAAGGCTATAGCTGATTTAAATCCCGAATTTAAAGGGAGTTTGCGTAACGAAAACGCAAAAATGACCATGCTAATTGAAGCTGGAGGAATTGTTGAAGTAGTGAATGCTTTTGGATGCAGACGGCTGATCCTGACTCATCCAACAGACACTGTTGTAAGAAAAAGCAGTTACGTTTGCAACCGAACATTGGCAATTAAAGCAGACAAAGCTGCATGGGATTTGTCAAGGAAACTCGTAGAAAGGCTAAGGAATCCAAAGCAGAAAGTGAAGATTACCTTAACTGTTGAAGTTTAATGGATTTTTGCGTCTAAAACAGCTTGCCACTCGTAAGGAGCTGTGGCACGGACAAACCTTGAAAACAAAATTTTCTCTACTTTCCTTCCAGATTTCTCAACAGCACCTATAAAACAGAGTTTCACATTCTCAAGTGTGTTCGAAGAGTCCACAAAACTGTAGAAATGCACTATCCCGCCCGATGGCTTGATTGCTTCACATGCAGCGTCCACAAACTCCATGGCTTTTTCAGGCAAATTCATAATCACACGGTCTGCAACTCCAGAAAGCCTTTGCTCAACAATTTGTTTTGCGTCTCCCAGAATTGAATGAACTTTGCTTTCAACCCTGTTGAGCCTAACATTTTTCTTCAGAAACTCAACCGCTTGCGGGTTCACGTCTATAGCGTAAACCTTAACGTTTTCATGAGTTTTTGCAATCAGTATCGAGAAAGGCCCCACCCCAGCGAACAAATCTACAACCGTTTCGTCTTCTTTGACGAGGGACGCAACTCTGTTGTGTTCGTGTGAGAGACGCGGAGAAAAGTAGGCTTTAGCAAGGTCCACGTAATATTGGCAACCATATTCCTTATGAATTGTTTCTGTTTTAGATTCTCCAGCAACTACACTGAACTCTCTCAGCCGATAAGTTCCACTGACAGCTCCCGCCTTGGCAAGAACCGTCCGCACGCTTTTATGCGCTTTTAGAACTGCTTCGCCGATGACATTTTTGTATGGGTTAAGCTCCGGTGGAATCTCAATTATGGCTATGTCTCCAACAAAGTCCATCGCACGCGGCAGACTAGCTAATAAATGTGGGGGAAGCGTGTTCTCAAGTAATTCTGCAAATGTTGTCACTTGCTTCTTCCTTTCTGGAAAAACATAGGTTGAGACTTCGCAATCCGGAACTCGTTCCTTAAACGCGCCTAAATCGTTTTCTGATAGGTGATGGACAAGCGGAATGTAAATGAAAACTTTGTCGCTTTGAATTTCCAGTTCTCTGTTAACGATTTTCAGCTTGTTGACTAGCTTAATGGCTTTTTCGCCGTGAATTTTCGGAACTTTAACGCACCTCGATTCCTTAGACATCAAACCACTGAGATCCTTTTTCTTCTAATGCCGTAATTGGTGTATAAAATAAAGCTAACTCGTTACTATTTATGGCATAGAGCTTCCTTTCATTCATGGTGGCTTCTTCTATGCATTTATGAAATGTTTCGGGATTAACACTAAAATATTTTCCTTTATCCTTCATTGGCGAGAGGTAAGATCTCCTGCAGGGTACAATCCTCTTACGAGTGATATCCTTCATTTCATTTCTACTATAGTTTTGTAGCTAAACAATAAATTTACAGTAGGCTGTGTGTTCTATATCAACTGTGTTTACGGCTTCATCTTTCTCTTTTTTGACAATATAACTACAGTTAATGTGAAAATCATAAGTAAAGGCAAGATTAAGGCTGATGAAAATTCTGGGATTACTTGGTATACACAGTGTGGTTCTGTCCCGTCTCTGGTTGCGTTGTTTCCCGCATAGTCGTATGTAGCTATTCTAAATTTTACCCATGTCTCAGCCTGCTGACCTGGTATTGTGGCTTCATAGAGGCTGCTTGAAACATTGTAATTGATGGTGGGATTCATGGTGAGATTTTCCCAGCTGGTTCCGTTGTTTATTGTGTATGCGAGTGTGACATTTTTCACCCCGCTTTCAGAATCCGTTACGTTCACTGAAACGTTTGCTGGCTGTTCTGGTAGCACATCGTCTTCTGGTGTGCGTGAGGGAATTCCTATTGTTGGTGAGCTGGAATCTGGTGGAAGCTCGTACTTGGCAAGATCGTCGCCCTCTCCAGGCCATGTGCTGGGGGTTCCTTGCCATGCATAAATGTTTCCGTCAGCATAGCCCAATCTGCAACCAACATAGTAGCCTACTCCGAAAGGAAGGTCAGCCAACCGCTCCCAATTGTTCAAGGAGATAGAGTATCGGTAGGTGCGGTTGTCTGGGATACTGTCTGGGTTAGCTTGGTTGCCGCTAAGTGCATAAATATAGTTCTCATAGTCTGACAGCCAGAACCCAGCATAAAGAAGAGAACCGCCGTCCCCTACACCACCTCCACCACCGCTATGAGCATCAGCCGGAATGCTTGCTATCGCAGTCCAAACATCGTCTATGAGGCTGTAACGCCAAAAATCACAAAGCGGTGATACCTCATCATCCTCTCCACGCAAGGCATACAGAAAATCTCCACCCGCCCAGACAATGGAAGCTCCATCACCCATACCTTCTGGCGGATCTGCAGGCGCATCACTCCAACTATCAGCTGATGGATCATAACGCATGAAGTATGTTGCACGTTGCTCACCCCCGATTGTGGCGTATATGCAGTTGTCCGCGCCAACCCATGTCATCGCGTCACCTTCACCTTGATCAGCCGTGGTGTTCGTTAAAGCCTCCCAAGAATCAAGTGCGATGTTGTAGCGGTAAAACCATCTTCGACTGTCAACAGTTGCCGCACCATATAGAGTATAAATGTAGTCGCCAAAATCCCAGGCCAAAGTTGTACCAGTCTTAAAAGCGTCGCCAGAGTCAGGGTTAGGCGGAGCCGCTAAAGGCGTCCAACTATTGTCGGACGGATCATAACGATAAAAACTCGATCTCTTTGCCACGTAAATCGCGTCATCAGTCCCGACTACAGCTTCACCATAAGCACCTGCAACTGCATCCTTGACCCAAACCCAAGAACCTTCAGATGCTCCCACAAATGGTTGAAAGTTAACTGCCAACGTTGACATACATACTAGTGCTAATATCAGCATAATTCTAGAAACTATTTTATTTGCCATTCCCTTTCGACGGTATATGATACGATTGCATCTTAATAATACTTTCGAAAGAATTTTGTGCCCAAGCATCGGTATATCGAAGTCCGGGATTTGTTCTCTTCCGCTTTGGATTTTCTTAGATGAATTTTAAGCATTCCTATATTATTACAGCTTAAGCCACAACTTCTCTGATTTCCTTCGCTTTTTCTTTAACTATTTCGAAAAGTGTTTTGCTTATGGAGCCCTTTTCTAAGGATTTCTCAAGTTTTTCCATGTCTAAAACTTCAATTGTCCCGTCTGGTTTGATGCAAACGTCAACTTCTAAATCTATGTAGCGCAGTGTTTTTGGATAAACTTCAACTGGAGTGTTCAAGTTTATGTACGTTCCCTTCCATTCTCCATCCTTCGAGAAATATTTTGTTGTTATGCACCATTCACCTGTTTTTGTTTCGCTTATTGCTTTGTCTCCTGCTTCTTTCCTAACGCCTAATCCATCATAGACCCCGTTGCTTCGCATAATTCTGCTATATTTGATTTGCTCGTTGTTTATGCTTTCTATTGTTGCTTGCCCCAGATCCAAGACGTATCCGCTTAGCTTGATGTGTTCAACATTCACCAGAGAGCCAGCATTCGGAAACTCATGCATAATTTCCTCTTTGAACAATTCCTCAACCTCGCTGCTGTCCTGCCCTCTTTCCAACAGTTTCTCAGCCATTTCCAAAGCCGCCGAAACCCTGCCTCCACAACTCTTGTAAAAATGATGCATATCCAAAGTCTGAGCCGAGCAAGCCCTTAACTTGTCCAGCTGCCTTTTAGAAACTGATGGAAACTCTACATCCATAGAGTATAAGCCTTCAAGTAAAAGTGCTGGAGACCGAGCATCAAGTGCTTTTTCATTTAAGATTTTAACCTTCTTATCAAGCGTTGCTATCTCGTTTTCCAATGTCTCTCTTAGCTGGTTTGTAGAAGATTCACGCCAAATAATCCCCCAACCATCAGGTGCAAGCTTTTTCCCCAAGGCATAAAGTTCAATCCGCTTATCCGAGTCTCGAATTCTTAAACTAACGCCGACCTTGCTGTTTTGCGCCAGAATGGCGTAGTTTCCAACAATCTTCAATTTTGTGGTTAAAACAGGTTGTTTTGCGCCAATTCTTTTTCTTTCAACCAGAGCTGTCACTTGCTTCTCATTTACGTTTGCAATTTCAGGTTTCGGAAGTCTTCCCGTAATGCCATTGCCTATGTCAACGTAAACTGTATGTTCGTCTGATTCCACAATGCTTCCTTTGTATATTCCGTCAACGCTAACTTGCCATTTTCGAGTTAGGGCATCCTCAAAAGAGAGATGCAAAACAGACTGGAAGATGTCCACTGCTTCGGATGCTCCAAGAACTCTTACGCCTTGCAAGCCATATCTATCCTTTATTTGAAGGTCTGGTGGCACTGGATTTTCTGGAAGTCCGAAGCGTTTCTTTGTAGTTAGAGAAGGCTGGACTATTTCGAAGTCGTTGTCTAAAAGCAGTTTTGTTAGGGCTGTTGAGTATATTCCTCTAACCTTCGCCTTCAGCAAGGCTCCCATCGCCTTTTTTTAGCCAAACCTCTCAATCTTGTAGAGCTCACCCACTTTTTCCACGCCAAACCTAACATCCAATGTCTTTTCGGCGAGCCAAATGTTTGTTTCCAAATGGTCTGAAATTGTTCGCGTTTTATACACTGATTTACCTTTCGCCAACGCTACATATGGAATGAGCATGTCAGCCAAATGCACATCAACCGTAGGCTTGGTGGAAATTTCTGCATAGAGCTTTTCGGCCGCCTCCCTTCCGACGGCTTCACTTGCCTTGCGAAGTTCGCCAATTGCGTCAGCTCCTAGAATTACGCCAGTGTCCGTTTCAGCCCACAAAACAAGCGAGCTGCCTTTCTGCATGGGGTTTGACTTATCATTAACTATTCGGATGTCTGCCGTGTAATCCTTTCTCTTCAGGTAGCCGTTTGCTGCTTTTGCTTGGCGTTCAGCAACCTTTCTTTCAGCAAGGAATGTGCATACTGAAACTCCCTTTATGGCTCTTATTTTCCCGAAATTGTCCAGCCGTAATGCTTGAATAGACTTGCACGGCTCCACGGTTAATGTTACTTCACCCATACCCTTTGGATAATAACCATACTTACGGACCGTTAAGGCAATGTTTAGTCCCATACGCTTTAGCGTCGGCAAAAACACGTAGCGCATGTAGTTGATGGTAGGTGAATGCTGAACATCCGTCCCGCCCTTCGATACGTGTAAATCTACAGCATCTTCCGCAAAAGCGCATATTGGCAGCACAGTCATCAAAAGCATCGGAATACTTCCAGCAGTTCCAATTTCAGCCTCAACCTTTCCACCTTTAACGCTTCTAGGTTTAAACCAGAGTTCACGTGAGTTCAGTTTTGCACCCTCTAATTCAGCATCGCAGAGTTTCGCAGCTGTTAAGACCGCTTCTAAATGCTGAGGTCTCAAGCCCGGCTGCGGCCTGTTCTGCCTAATGTTGTAGATGTGTAGTGGTTGCCCAATTATGGCAGCTAGAGCCACGGATAGCCTGAGGATTGTGCCGCTTCCGCTTTTTTTGCTTCCATCGATTTCAATCATGGGTGAGGCTTCCTTCCAATCATTCTTTAACATATTGTGGTTTTTTGAAGTTAACAAACAATTAATAAATGCGATGAGTATTAAGGATTTAGAAGGAAGAAAGGTTATGAGCGAAGAAAAGGAGAAGGTTGAGAAACTTACAGAAAGGATTGATGAGCTTCTCATAATCTTAAACAGCGTCGCCGAAGACCTTAGGCAAGTTTCAGGGTCACTAAAGTCTTTAGCGGTTTCACAAATCACTCAACCAGTGGCTGGTCCTCCTGCTCCTGCACTCGCAACACCCGAAGTTTATGGAAAAAAGACGTCGATAGAAGACATTAGAATGATGTTTCCGGAAGACTTGGAGAACCTGTTAAGTTTTGAGGAGAAACAAGATTACATAATGATAAAGCCTCGTCAGTTTCTGGGTTCAGATAACTTTGCAAAAATAGCGTCTATAGTGCGTGGAGTAGGCGGAGACTATGTAAGCGCTGGAAAAGGATCACATTTCAGAGTACCGAAAAATTAGATTGAAAGGACTATTGCCACAGAATCATCAAACACAGACTTTTAAGCCTGACTGTCTTATTTTTGCTAAAATCTGTACTGCTTCATTTACGTTTGTGGCATCACTCAAATATTCTGAAATTAACATAACCTATTTAAGCGGTTAAAAAACTAGAGTCAATAATTGAGAAGAGATTTAAATTAAAGATTACCTATAATTATTGCAGAGAAAAACTAGTGTTTAACAAGTTAGGCAGAAAGGGTCACCATGTTGACATATATTAATGATTCAGTGTTAATGAAGGTTGCAGAAGCTCTAGGCGAGGAAGAAGCTGTCAAACTAATTGATATTCTTAAAAACACATCTGAGACAACGGATGATGAGATAGCGAACAAAACTGGCATAAGATTAAATTCTGTCCGAAAAATTCTCTACAAACTTTATGACCATTCTCTTGTAGGTCTAAGGAGAACACGCGACCCACAAACCGGATGGTTCATTTTTCACTGGAGGTTGCAACCAGACCAACTGGAGGGTTTCATACTAAGCCAAAAACGTCGAGTACTTGAAAAACTTGTTCTCAGGATGGAATATGAGAAAAATCATGATTTCTATTATTGTTACACGCCAGGATGCAGAAGAATCCCGTTTGAGGAGGCTGTGGAACTCCTTTTTAAATGCCCCACATGTGGTAAGCCCTTAATGCATTATGACAATGACAAAATTATTCAAGCAGTAGCAACGAAAGTTGGACAGTTGAGGAAGGAATTGAGTGAGTGAGAAGCTTCCATCAAGGGAACAGACAATACGATATCTCCGCCAGAGTGGGTGTTCAAGAAACATAATAAAACACTGCGAAAAAGTGGCTGAACTGTCCGTAGAAATCGCGGAAGAATGCAAGGAAAAGGGAATAAATGTTGATTTAAAACTTGTGGAAATAGGAGCCCTACTACACGACATTGGACGTTCAAAAACTCACAGCGTTCACCACGCAGTTGTGGGGGCAAAAATCGCGAAATCACTTGGTTTACCAGAACCTGTGATATCAGTAATAAAGAGGCATGTTGGCGGCGGAATAACGGCAAAAGAAGCAAAACGTTTGGGATGGCCAAAAGACATTTACGTTCCACAAACAATGGAAGAGAAAATTGTCTCATACGCAGATAAGCTGATTGAGGGTTCGCGGCGAGTGCCGATACAAAGAACAATCAAAAAATTCCGTTCTGAAAAGTTGCCACACTCTTCCATCACAAAATTGCAAAAGCTACATAAAGAAATGTTGGCTTTAATTGGCGACTGCAAATGCCTACCATAACGCTGTCCACAAAAGTATACAACAATTTTCAACTAAAGCTCGTTGACGAAAAATTAAAGTCCATGCTTAAAGGTCTAAAAGTTGAGACGAAAATTTGCGGAGTCTCTTCGCGCGGATTGATTCAGATAGCAATTTCAGGTGAAGACGAAAGGGTAGCGTTAAATTATTTAGATGGAGAAATAGGACTGGGTCCCACATTTTTGGAACATGTAGAAAAATTCTCCACGGT
>JAOZHM010000031.1 GCA_026014845.1 Candidatus Bathyarchaeota archaeon | reverse complement strand
TACTTAGTGTCTGAACGAAAACCAGGAATTTTTCCAAGTTCAAGTCGAAGATCCCGGACTTTGAGCGGGGGAAGGTGTCCCGCTGTCAGCGGGATTAACCGCAGGAATACACTGTGTATTTTGAGTCCCGCTGTAGCGGGATGAGCCTGACGCCGAAATTGGGGAAAATAACAGTTTTCGGTCGGGCACTACTTACGCAGGCGGATTGCATTAGGTGTCACCTCGACCAGTTCGTCCTCATTGATATATGAAATACATTCTTCAAGGCTCATCTTTGTCGGAGGTGTGAGAATCACGTTTTCATCCGACCCTGAGGCACGCATGTTCGTCAATTTTTTGCCTTTTGCAGGGTTGACCACCAGGTCCTGTGGCCTGCAGTGTTCACCGATTATCTGACCGCCATAAACCCTGGTTCCAGGCCCATAGAAGAGCTTTCCCCGATCCTGAAGGTTAAACAGGGCATAGGCCACGGTTGTGCAGGATTCCTTGGCCACCAGGACGCCTTTATTACGGTTTCGAATTTCACCTGCAAAAGGCCCGTATTCCAAAAAGACATAATTCATAATCCCCATGCCTTTTGTGTCCGTTAAAAACTGCGACCGGAACCCGAGAAGGCCGCGTGTAGGAATCTTGTAGATCAGACGGGCCATCCCATTGTCCTGGTTCATCTCAAGCAACCGGCCCTTAAGCTCTCCCAGTTTTTCAATGACTGTGCCCATGTACTGTTTGTCAACGTCGATCGTCAGTTCTTCAAAGGGTTCAAGTCGTCTGCCGTTCTCTTCTTTGACAATGACCCGGGGCCTGGTAACCTGGAATTCATATCCCTCACGCCGCATTTTCTCGATGAGGATCGAAATGTGCAGTTCTCCCCTGCCCGAGACCTTGAAACCCCTGCCGCTATCCAGTTCTTCGACCAGAAGGGCCGCATCGGAGAGCGCCTCCCTTTTCAGCCGCTCCGTCAGATGACTTGAAGTACAGTATGTGCCTTCGGTTCCGGCAAAAGGTGAATCATTTGGAATAAAATTGGTGGAAATAGTGCAAGGGTCGATTTCCATGGGAGGAAGGGGGACAGGATCGTCCGGGTCGGTGTAAGTTACACCCAGCGTAACATCATCCATCCCTGCAACGGCAACTATTTCGCCAACCCCGGCGATATCTGTGGCAACTTTTTTAATCCCTTCGAAGCGGTACACCTTACTGATGCGAGCCGGGACAAGCGCTCCGTCACGCCGTGCCATGACAATTTCCTTGTTGATATTCAATGTTCCACCCGTTATCTTTCCGATCCCCAATCGCCCAAGATAGGGAGAATAGTCAATAGAACTCACCAGCATCTGAAGCGGTGACCGCGGATCCCCTGCAGGCGCAGGTATATGTGTAATGATCTTTTCAAAAAAGGGTTCCATGGACAATTCTTTGCCTGTAGCTTCGGAGAGGATATAACCTTCCTTTGCAGAGGCAAAAACAACCGGAAAGTCAAGGATGTGATCCGGTGCGTTCAGCTTGACAAAGAGATCAAAGACCTGATCGACGGCCCATTCCGGCCGGGCCGCAGGTTTGTCTATCTTGTTTATGACAACAATAATAGGAAGTTCCAGCGCAAGAGACTTCTTGAGCACAAAATAGGTCTGCGGCATTGGACCTTCCTGGGCATCAACGAGCAGAACGGCCCCGTCGGCCATCCTCAGGACCCGTTCAACCTGACCGCCGAAATCGGCATGACCGGGAGTGTCTATGATATTGATCCGATAGTCCTTGTAACGGAATGAGGCGTTCTTGGATGCAATCGTAATACCCCGTTCCCGTTCCAGATCCATTGAGTCCATAAAGCGTTCGGCCACGTCCTCATTTTCCCGGAACATCCCGCTCTGCTTGAACATCTGGTCTACAAGCGTTGTTTTTCCATGATCAACATGTGCGATAATGGCAATATTTCTGATATTGTTCTGATCCATTTAGTATCTCGACTTTACGCGTCCGGAATGGAAAGTGTAAAAAAAACCGGTCATTACAATACATAATCAAACGACCGGAATTTGATCGATTATTTTCTGAACTTTATAGTAAAACTCAATAATGTCATAATGTCAAGTAAAAATGACTAAATTCAAAGATAATTTTTGTACTCATTGACACATCTATTTTTGTTTTG
>JAOZHM010000003.1 GCA_026014845.1 Candidatus Bathyarchaeota archaeon | reverse complement strand
TATTAGCAACAAAGCCTGAAACAATTTTCACTAATAAACCAGAACGCCATATACGAACATTAACCATAAACTTTATGCATAGTTTCTTTCATCAAAGTCTTCGTTAGACAACTCATATTGGAGTATCATGTCGAAATGAAAAAGCAAATCAACTGGCTAGATATTCTAATTCGATGCAAAAACAACATACAAGAGCAAATCAAGCCACTTCTAAAAAAGCTAGACCAGCCACAACCAAACTTGGGCATAGGAGCAGGTGGCGACCCGATAAAACAAATAGATCTTGCGGCAGAAAGTGCCATAATAAACACCTTAAGAGAACATGAAGTCTCGTTCACCCTCATAAGCGAAGAATCCGGCATAAAAAAATATGGTCAAACTCCAAACGATAATTTTGTAACGACAGATCCGATAGACGGGACAACAAACCTTGTAAGAGGCATACCTTTTTACGCAACGTCAATAGCTGTATCCACAAAACCCACCATAAACACAATACACACAGCTCTGGTGACTGATCTAGTCCATGGTATAACGTACACGGCGCAAAAAGGAAAAGGCGCCTACCGAAACAACCAAAAAATAACGCCGTCAAAAACCGAATCATTAGAAGATGCTGTGATAGGTATAGACTTAAACACCTACAAAATCCAAAAAATAGCACCCAAACTAACAAACTTAATCCAAAGAACAAAACACATACGTCACTTAGGAGCAAATGCCCTAGAACTATGTTACGTGGCAGATGGTACAACAGACGCCTTCCTAGACATACGCGGAAAACTCCGTACAACAGACATGGCAGCCGCTTGGCTAATAATAAAAGAGGCAAGCGCAAAAATAACAACGCCAAAGGGAAAATTACTAAACGTTAAACTAAGCCCGAAACAAAAAGTAGCTTTTATAGCAACAGCAAACCAGAAAATCCATAAAATTATGCTCAGCCTAGTAAAACCTGAAAAGGAAATGAAATGATAACACCATTAATACCTTATCCAGCTGCGTTAATAAAAACACGAAAAACAACAACACTGGTGATAGCAGACCTGCACATAGGGTGGGAGATAGCCCTCTCACAAAAGGGCATACATATCCCAACTCAGACTCCAAAACTCCTACAAAAACTAAAACACCTTATGTTCACATATAAACCAGAAAAGCTACTGATTCTAGGCGACGTAAAACATACAATTGCAACTGCACAAACAGGTGAATGGCACGACATACCAAACTTCTTCGACGAACTAAAAAGGCAAACAAAAGAAATATGTGTAATCCGCGGCAACCACGACGGAAACCTCGAACCACTACTTCCAGAAAACATAAAAATCCTACCAGCAACTGGTTCAACAGTAGAAGAAGTTGGCCTTTTCCATGGGCACTGTTGGCCATCACCCGTTCTCCTAAAATGTAAAACATTAATGATGGCACATGTCCATCCCATTGTAGCCTTCCGCGACCCAGCTGGATTCAGAATAACAAGACAAGTTTGGGTAAAAGCGGAGTGTAACGGAACCAAACTAGCTGAAACTTTACTGCAAAAGAATAGAATTAAAATTGAAAAAAGCGTCGAGGGAACACTACGGAAGCACTATAGAATCAAACCTGAAACCTCACAGCTTTTCATAATGCCTTCTTTCAACGAATTTTTAGGAGGCAGACCATTAAACAAAACAAAAACCGGTGGAACTGCAAGAATTGTGGGGCCTGTTCTCCGGTCAAAAGCGGTGAATATGGAAAATGCAGAAATTTATCTTCTTGACGGAACTTTCCTTGGAACTTTAAATCAGCTCAGAACCCTAAGCTAACAATGTAAATTTAGCATAAAATTTATAGATAATGTTGCTTTCACATTTAATGAGGCTGAAAGATGTCAGAAGATTATCCAAATTGGTTTAAGAGGAGAAGACGCTACCCCTTCTTTAGAAGTTGGTTCTTCGAAGATGTTGACAGAATGTTTCGTGAAATGGAAAAGATGATGGAAGAAGAGTTCAAAACGTTCACCTCAAAAGTCCCAAAAAACTACGTGAGAGAACGCAAACGTCCAGACGGTACAACAGTACGTGAATGGGGGCCTTTTGTATATGGTTACAGCGTGAAAATAGGACCTCATGGAAAACCCGAAATACGCGAGTTCGGAAATGTTAAGCCAAGCCGTTTTGGGCCTCGAGTGAAAGAAGAACGGGAACCTCTTGTAGACATTATCGAGACGGATGGAGAAGTTCATATTGTGGTGGAATTGCCGGGTGTTGAGAAAAACGACGTAAAATTACATGGAACAGAGAACACATTAACTATATCAGTTGACACTCCACAACGTAAATATTACAAGGAGGTTAGATTGGCGGTAAAGGTGAACGTGAAAGAGGCAAAAACACATTACAAAAATGGTGTTTTAGAGGTTACGTTACCAAAAACCACAGAAGAAAAGAAGAGCGAACCGATAAACATAGACTAACAATTCCTATTATAATCAACTCTGCCGAAGAGTTTGTGTATACATGGACAAAAACTCAGAAGTCAACATACTAAGAAATGTATGTAAAAAAGCGAGAAAGGAAGGGAAATTAACAGGCAAAAACTTAACAAAGCTTTACGAAGTTTTTGGGCAACGGTTCATAAAGGCTTTTGAAGCCTTGAAAGAAAATCGTGTAAAAAAGTACGTTTTTAAGCCAAGCGGTAGAGTTGTTTGGATTGTTGTTGGGAAGGAACGGGATTACCTATTAATGCCTGAAGCCGAGTTCTGTACGTGTGATGACTTTTACTTTCGTGTCTTAGATAGAGAGGTGCACTTGTGCTATCATCTTATCTCACAAAAAATAGCAAACATCCTAAAATGGTATGACGCCCTAGAGGAACGCGATAAACTTTACGACTCACTAATGAAAGAGTGGAAAAACCCTATTCCTTAAATATTTAGACTCTAAAATAGGGTAGAGGAGATAGTCTTTAATGAACATAGGAGCATACTTTGAAATACTCAAATACACCATTATGACAGCAACTTTTGTCGCGTTAGTTCTAATATTTCTATACATGTTTTACGGGAAAGAGGAGAAAACAAGCTAAAGGACCGAAGATTCGCTTTTTTTCCTTTCTCTTCGTAACACGAGAAACATTATGACACTCAAAACGGCGAGAATTATAGCAAATAAAATCATCCAAAGCGCTTCAGGCCCGGCACCCATAACTATGGGAAAAGGCCCTATGAATATGAATGCACCAAAATTTGCTGAACCATCGAAAAGCACTGCGGCAACCATTAGAATTATGATGCCTACAAAAATTAGGAAAAAACCTATGATAAATAACAAAAAGAATTTTTGGAATACGCTTGACTGCTCACTCGCATACTTAAGTTTTTCACAGATCGCCATTGCTGTATTCTCTATTTTATTTGGAAACTAGGTAAAATATCACCGTTACTATTGCGAGGAGTATTGTAAGCGTTATCGAGAGCAATAAAACAGTTTTGATTGATTCCTTGTCCGTTCCAAAGATTATTGGAAAAGGCCCGATTATTATTGCTCCTCCACCCTTAACTTCCCCTTTTCCTCTGACGCCTGAAACAAACAGCAAAATAACTGCAATTAAGGTGACGAGTATTCCAGCGAATATTAAGGCGATGCCTAAACCAAAGAGCGTTTCTGCATCCATCACCCATTTGGGCTCCTATTTTTTGCATTTAACAATTCGTTAACGGTTTTAATAAACCTTATAGCATTCATCTTCCTCATCTTGAGCGGAATCGAGCTGAAATGACGACTAAAAAAATAATTGAACAGATACTCGCGACGCATCCGGAGATTTCGAGGGAAGAAATTTTAGAAAGATTAGACAATGAAAAAACGAAAACAGGCAGTTTTATTTCGGATGATGTTCTTTTGCGAATGATTGCAGCTGAGTTTGGTGTAGAAGTTTCAAAGGAAGCTCGAACGCCTACACTTTCAATAAGGGATTTGGTTCCAGGCTTGAATGATGTTACTGTTGTTGGACGGGTTGTCGCGGTCTTCCCTTCTAAAACTTTCAAAGCGAATAAAAGCGGGAAAGTTGCAAGCCTGCTTATTGCCGATGAAAACAGCATTTTACGGATCGTTTTATGGAACGATAAGACAAAGGTCATAGATTCTGGTAAAGTGAAGGTTGGACAGATGACCCGTTTTTCCCACGGATACACAAAAGAGGGCTACAGCGGAAGAGTTGAGTTACACCTCGGAGACAGAAGTGAAATCGAAATTAATCCAAAGGATGTAGAAGCAAAGGATTACCCTTCAATCAGCAAATTTACCACAAAAATCGGAGAAGTTAGTCGAACTCTTAAGAACAGAAAGGTGAACGTAAGAGGCACTGTAAAAAAGCTGTTTCCAGTCTCCACTTTTGAAAGGCGAGATTCAAGCTCTGGAAAAGTCATGCGGTTCATATTTGCTGATGAAACAGGTGAAATACCAGTCGTTGTTTGGAACGAAAAGGTGGATGAGCTAGAAGAAACGCTGAGGAAAGGTGTTAAACTGCAACTGGTAAACGCGAGAGCGAAAAAGACAATAAACAAAGGCTTGGAAATTCACGTTAACTCCCAAACCTACGTCGAAGCCATCACACCAACAGAAGAATTTTTGAAAATAGCAGACTTAAGGGAAGGCTTAAAACACGTTAACGTTAAAGGAGCCATCGTTTCCAAACCAATGCTCAGAAATGTAAAAACATTAAAAGGAGAGCTTGCGAAACTCGCCGTTTTTGAAATGCGAGATGAAATTGGCAAAATATGGGTTTCAGCATGGCGAAAACACGCTGACACTGTTAGTAATTTGAAAGTAGGTGATAAAGTCATCATAAAAAACGCTTATGTGAAAAAGGGCTTCGGAGAACAGCTGGAAATATCAACAAGAAGCAAGACCATTATCACAGTTCTTCCACAACAATAGAGGTTAGTGCCGGGGGCGGGATTCGAGCCCGCGACTTCTGGACATTAGGGCGTTCATAGGCCCCTGTGTTTGTTCTCCAGGTTATGAGTCTGGCGCCCTAACCAGGCTAGGCTACCCCGGCGTGACGTTTTGCGTCTGTCTAAGGTTTTAGACGGCTCTTGCATATAAAATTTGAATTGTTACATCTTGCTTAAAATGGATGTTGTAACGCGTGAAAGGGTGACGTCGAGCTCAACTTTTTTCTCAAGCCGAAGTAAATGTTAATTCGTTTCTCCTAGTTTTTTCACGTCGAAGCGCTCTCCAAGATATATCAAGTCTGCCATTTTAACAAAAAGCCCTGTCTCAACAACGCCCGGAAGAACCTTCAATTTACGGTTCAGTTCTGCAGTTTCATGTATAAGTCCAAAATCCACATCTATAATGACGTTGCCGTTATCCGTTATGACAGGGCCAACTTTTTTGTTGCTTTCTCTTAGCAAGGGTTTTCCTCCCATTTCCTTTATTTTGTGCATTACAATTGGTGTTGCAAAAGGTATGACTTCTATTGGCACTGGCTGATTGTTTTCTCCTAAGAATTTGACTTTTTTTCTTTCATCAGCGACAATGACGAGTTTTTTCGATGCTGAGGCAACAATTTTTTCGCGGGTGAGGGCGCCGCCCATGCCTTTTATAAGGTTTAGTTCGTCGTCTATCTGGTCTGCTCCATCTATTGTTAAATCCAGTATCGGATGTTCTTCTAGTGTTGTTATGGGGATTCCGTGTTTAACAGCTAAAGTGAAGGCTTGATACGATGTTGGAACGGCTGAAACATGTATTTCTCCACGTTTTATTCTGTTTCCGATTTCTTCGATTGCGTAGGCGGCTGTGCTTCCGCTGCCTAAGCCTATCACAAAATTGTCTTTGACGTGTTTGACTGCTGCTAATGCTGCGTTTCTTTTCGCTTCTTCTATCCATTCTTTTTTAGGTTTCAATTTCCATCTGCCCCAGTTTTTCCAAAACCTTTTCTACTTCTGCCTTGATTTTCTCTATTCTTTTCTCTGCTTCTGTTCTCGGGCTTGGTTTGGCTGGTTTCTTCACTCTTCTTTTTTCTTTTTTGGCTGGTTCTTCAGTGAGTGTTGGTGGTCTTTTGGCGATTGGTACGGCTATTTCTTTTATTGGTTTCACTTCGACCGTTGAGCGGAGTTCATCAACTTTTGTGCTTAATTCGTCAAAGCGTTCGCTGAAGAGCTTCATTAGGTCTTCTTGCATGGCTTCCAATTCGTGTAGAGCAACTAAAGATTCGTCCTTTGAGATGGCTTCCTTGACTGTCATGATTCGAGACTTATATGTCTGTCCAATTCTTTCCCTCTCTTCCTCTGTTATTTTGCCTTCTGCATGAGCTTCATAGAGTCGCCTGATAGCGCCGCTTAGAATCTCTCTCTCCAAATCTAGGATTCTAAGCTCTTCTCTTGCGTGTGTTGCATCTTCTCGGGAAATACTTCTCTCAATTCTGAACGGCAACGCTTTGAATTCCATTCTTGGTTTTTCTTCTTCAGAAAGTTTTTCTTCTTTTTTCCAATATCTTCTCATAGCGTAAATAATTATTGAACAAGCGAGAATCGCCCCTAATGCTACCAATCCATAAATTAGGGGTTCATCATATGGCAAAGGGTTCCCTCTCTATCTTCATTTAGCCTTTATGGATATATAAATTACTTAAAAGCTGCGGATAACGTTTTTTGGAGCCTCGGGCGGGATTTGAACCCGCGACC
>JAOZHM010000030.1 GCA_026014845.1 Candidatus Bathyarchaeota archaeon | reverse complement strand
CAAGCAAAGGAAAATGGATATTCATAAAACTAAACCCCACCTACTACATGCTCATAAACCGCGGAATGAACGCAGACCTGCTCTACTTTGCCCCAAACGAAAAACTTCCACCGAAATACCAATTCAAGCTAACCTTCAGCGACAAGACTGGCTTCACCATACAATTCCAATGGTTCGGCTACATACACCTCGTCCCAGAAAAAGACCTAACCAAACACAAACTAACAGCCAGACTTGGAACCTCACCAACAGACGAAAAATTTACACTCGAACACTTCAAAAAATCGTTAGCCAACCGAAAAGCAAGAACCAAAAATTTTTTGCTTAACCAGAAAAACGTAGCAGGCATCGGAAACGTCTACATACAAGACATCCTATTCAAAGCCAAACTACATCCAAACCGAAAAATCTCAACCCTAACTGAAAAAGAAATAACCACCCTATACAACGCAATCCAAACCATACTAAACCGTAGCATCCAACTAGGCGGACTAGCCTACGAAAAAGACTTCTACGGACAAAAAGGCAAACTCACCGCAAACGAATTCCTGGTAGGCTACAAAACCGGAAAACCATGTCCGACATGCAAAACACCAATAGTAAAAATCAAAACAGGAAGCACGTCCTCCTACATCTGCCCAAAATGCCAACCACTAAAACAACCCTGAACATCATGAAACGCATTTAGCTCCAAATAATGTTTTTATGCAGAAGACCTATAGGGGGTAGGCTCTTTTCAGTTTGCGAGGTGTTCTTGTAAAACTTATTTGCATAAATCCTGAACTCCTATACGTGAACCACATGTATAAAATAATATTAGAAGTCATCCAAGTCCCAGAACAATGCGCCGCAGGCTACAAAGTCGGCGATAAAATAGTCATAGAAGACCCAAAAATAGTGCTAAATGAATCAACCAAAGTCTGCCTATACGCATTAAGCGCTTTAACACCATACCTCATACCCCTCACGAGAGAACTGCCAAAAGACGACTGGATGAACCAAATAACCGAACTAAGCTGATCAGACCCACACAACTCTGTCAAATTCAAGGTAACACGAATAATAACCACACCCTAACAAAACTGCAACAATTTGAGTTATATCAACAAAATAAAAGGTAACGTTTATAACTTAATTTTCTCATTCCTACAAGACACGAAGCGAGAAAACAATGGGTCACAGAAAAAAACACGCACCAAAACGTGGCTCCCTTTCTTATTCACCTAGAAAACGCGCTAAAAACATACTGGCTAGAATCCGCTACTGGCCAAAAATAGACGCAGACACACCCACACTTCTAGGTTTTATAGGCTACAAAGCAGGCATGACCCACCTGTTTGTGGTAGAAGACAGAAAACGCTCACCAAACTACGGCAAAGAAGTAATCCGCCCAGCAACAATAATAGAAACACCACCCATGCTCATATGCGCCATAAGAGCCTACACAAAAAACCCATACGGCCTCCAAACCCTAACAGAAGCATGGATGGAAAAACCGCCAAAAGAACTTGAACGCATATTAACAATACCTGAAAACTTCAACACCGAAGAAAACCTCAAAAAAATTGAAGAAAATCTGGAGAAAGTGACTAAAATACGTATTATCGCAGTCACGCAACCCAAACAAGCTAGCGTGCCAAAGAAAAAGCCAGACGTGACGGAAATGGAAATCGGCGGAGGTGGAATCCTGCAGCAATTCGAGTACGCAAAAACCATGCTTGGAAAAACAATAACTACAGCAGACGTATTCAAAGAAGGCCAGTACGTAGACGCAATAGCCGTAACAATCGGAAAAGGCTTCCAAGGACCAGTAAAACGCTGGGGAGTAAGAATACTCTCACACAAGGCAAGAAAAACAAAAAGAGGCGTAGCAACTCTAGGCCCTTGGAAACCATCACACATAATGCACACTGTCCCAAGAGCAGGACAAATGGGGTTCCACCAAAGAACAGAACTGAACAAACGCATCCTAAAAATCGGAACAGACGGAAAAGAAGTAACACCGAAAGGCGGCTTCATAAGATACGGCATAATCCGCGGAACCTACATGATACTAGAAGGAAGCATATCCGGTCCAGAAAAACGACCAATAAAACTACGCTATCCAAGCCGCCCACCAAAACGCATACCAGAACAACCGCCACAAATCACATACATATCGCTGGAATCGCCACAAGGAAAATAACGGTGAAAAATCATGGTCAAAACCAAAAAAATCTTTGACCTCACGGGAACCCCCATCGGAAAAATAAAACTCCCGAAAGTCTTTGACACACCCTTAAGACCAGACGTCATAAAACGAGCAGTCCTAGCAATACAATCCCGCAGATTCCAACCCCAAGGCAGAAACCCCATGGCTGGAAAAAGAACAACAGCAGAATCCAGAGGCGTAGGCCTAGGCATATCGAGAATGCCGAGAACTAAGGGATCAAGCCAAAGAGCAGCCCTTGCCCCTGGAACAGTGGGCGGAAGATCAGCCCATCCACCAGTCTCAGAAAAAAAAATTGAAAAAAGAATCCCGAAAAAAGAGAAACGTCTAGCTCTTTTTTCTGCAATAGCTGCCACATCCTCCAGAAAAATCGTGGTTGCCCGCGGTCACCACATTGACGATGTACGACAAATTCCCCCAATAGTCACTAGCGAACTGGAAAAGCTAAAGAAAACGAAAGAGGTTGAAGAAATCCTCATAAACTTGGGAGTATTCTCAGACATTTATAGAGTGAAAGAAAGCAGAAAAATCCGAGCTGGAAAGGGTAAACTCAGAGGCAGAAGAATAAAACAGGCCGTAGGTCCCCTAATAGTTGTTGCCGAAAACAAAGGAATAGTGAAAGCTGCAAGGAACATACCAGGCGTAGATATTGTGACTGTTAACAACTTAAACGCTGAAATCTTAGCCCCCGGCACACACCCTGGAAGGCTTACAATCTGGACAAAAAGTGCAGTTGAAAAGCTGAATGAACTTTACGGTGAAGGTGAGAAGGCATAATGGACCCCTACGAAGTTATACTATATCCTATGATGACGGAATCCGCAAGCCTAATGGTTGAAAAAGAAAATAAACTAGTCTTCATAGTCAACCTTAAAGCAGCTAAAAAAGATGTCAAAAGAGCAGTTGAAGAACTTTATGAAGTAGAAGTTGAAAAAGTCAACGTCCTCATCACACCAAGAGGTGAGAAGAAAGCATTCGTCAAGCTTCATCCCGATTACAAAGCAGCGGATGTTGCAATCAAACTTGGAATATTGTAAAACGTATGAGGTGAAATGTGTAATGGGAAAGAGAATTCGTGTTCAGAGACGCGGACGAGGTAAAAGCCCTACCTTTAGAGCTTCGACTCATAAGAGGGTTGCTCCGTCACAATATCCATTGTTGGAAGTAAAGGAGTATCTTGAAACAACAATAGAAGGAGTTATCGAAGGCTTAGTTCACGATCCAGGACGTGGAACACCCCTTGCACTTATAAAATTTGAAAATGGAAAAACGTGCTACACAGTTGTTCCCGAAGGGGTGCACACAAGCCAACAAATACAGATGGGCGGAAAAGCCCCAGTCGATGTAGGGAACATCATTCCAGTAGGCAAAATCCCAGAAGGCACCATAATGTGCAACCTAGAACTTCATCCGGGAGACGGTGGAAAAATCGCCAAGTCTTCTGGAGCATACGCAACAGTCGTAGGGCACACGCCTCAAGGGACAATGATAAAACTTCCATCAGGAAAAACCAAATATTTAAATGATTATTGCAGGGCCACGATTGGTGTAGTTTCTGGTGCAGGCAGAACAGAGAAACCCTTCCTCAAAGCTGGTGCAAAATTTCATTTAAAGAAAGCGAAAGGACACAAGTATCCAAGAACTCGTGGAAGAGCCATGATTGCAGCTGTGCATCCATATGGTAGCAGCAAAAAAAGTGCACGAAAAGTCACCACTGTCTCCCGTCATGCTCCTCCAGGAAAGAAAGTTGGATTAATAGCCGCCAGAAGTGCTGGACAAAAGAAGAGGAGAAGGAAGTAGGAATACTGCCCAGAAGGTTTATAGCATTTAAGCGTCAAAAATAGGTTGAGAGAAAATGCCGAAGAAATTTGCATATCGTGGATTTGCGCTTGATCAACTGCAAGGTATGTCAATGGACGAGTTCATCAACTTGCTTCCCTCCAGACAAAGGAGAAGTCTTCATCGCGGTTTGACACCAGAACAGAGGATGCTGCTTGAAAAAATAAGGAAGACAAAAGAGGCTATTAGGAAAGGAAGTAACATGGTAATTAAAACCCATATACGCGACATGATTGTTCTACCCGAAATGGTTGGCCTCACAATTCTCGTTCACAACGGCAAAGATTTCGTTTCGGTGGAGATAAAACCAGGGATGATTGGACACTACCTAGGCGAATTCGCAATAACCAACAGACCTGTGAAGCACGGAACACCCGGAATTGGTGCATCTCGTTCTTCAATGTATGTTCCATTGAAGTAAGAGAGCGAGAAAACCGTTTTAAGCGGTATAATCCAGCTTTGAAGGCCTCTTTTCTGACGGCTTTTTAGCTGGGATTTTGGGTAAAGGAATTGGCGGCGGAATATTCAATGTTCTGGATATTAACACAGATTCCACAAAGACAACGTTGGAAATTGACTGCACTATAACTGGTGGCGGAGGTTTCTTTCCCTTATAGTCTTTGTGAATCTTGTCAATCTCATCTTTGTTTCCCGTCACGAACGCTCTTCCCTTCATACTTATCTGGGCTATGGAAGGGTTATAATTAACTGTTAAAACAAAAGGTACCTCCAAAAAATCTTCTTTTTTCTTTTCCACCGCAACTAGATTAAGATTCGTGTTTATCTTAATTGGGGGTATAGGCTTTCGAGCGTCCCAAAATCTTTCAGCAGAAACGTTTGTTATTGAAACGTTTACCCTAATCATTTTAACCATCAATTATCATTGCAACAAGTGATTTAAAGGTGCTTATTCCTTGCCTTCGGGAATTGGCTTGTAACGTGTGAAGCCACAATGTCCACAAGTGTACCTGTCACCATGGTCAGCCATGAAATATCCTGGCCCGCATCGTTCACATGTCGGTCTCAGCCTTACAACTTGATTATTTTCTATTTTGTAGAGGGAAAAAATCCCTTTCTCCTCTTTCTTTCTTTTCTCAGTCTTCCCTTTTTCTTTCTCTTCTCTAGGTTTTTCCTCCAAGTTCTCTGACATATTCTATTCCTTTCCTTCTTTGGTCTCTGCTGGTTTTTCAGGTGGTACATTCCTTTTAATAATATACTCTGGCTCAACAAGTCTCGCT
>JAOZHM010000029.1 GCA_026014845.1 Candidatus Bathyarchaeota archaeon | reverse complement strand
GACTAAATAAGAGCAAGACGTAGTTTGAATCCATAAAAGCTTTATACAAAAAAACTGACATAATGCCCAAGAGGATTGGATAATGAGACGTTCCAAACTTGAAATGTATATAGATATACTAAAAGTGTTAGCCCATCGCGGCCCATTAAAGCTAACTCACGTAATGTACAAGGCTAACGTAAACTGCAGCGTTCTGAAGCAATACCTTGACTTTCTAATAAAGCAGAATCTAGTAGAGGAAAGAACAGCTGGTAAGCGCAGGGTTGTTTACGCAATAACCCAAAGAGGCATCACAGTACTCAAACACTTCAGAGAACTAAAACAAGTATTGCCAATCATAGAAGAACCAAGAAACAGGATGCCAATCCCATACTAAACCGTTCTCGGCTTTAAGACATGCTTCCACGTTTTGCAACACATTCAATTCTGAAACACTCCTTTTATCTCAAGCTTTTCTTGCGTTAAACAATTAGAATGTTTGAGCAAAATACAATATCCGCTTCAATATTCGAGGTAATTCTATGCATTCTCACAATATTATTGATGTTTTTTGGTACTGTTTGGGTTAGAAGCCTTAAGAAGTAGTTGTTTTCCTAAACAAGCGTTTATTTTGTAAATCATTACATGTGTTTCGTAAGACTTAATAAACACAGTTTTCTACTACCATTTGTACATATGTAAAACACTATATGGGGAGCTAGAGTGACGAAACAAGAAGTTCTGGGGAGAAAGCCTTTAAGAGTGTTGGAAAAAATCAGGGAAAACCTTGAGAAACTAAATGAAAAAATGGAAATTATCATAGAGTTACAGAAGCGCGGTAGAAAGGGTTTTCAGCCTCTTCCTGACGCTCCGTTAGATGTTATGACCTTGCTTTCTATGCCTGACCACCTCAGAAAAACAGCAATGACCGTATGTAGACTCGGAAGAGCCACAGCGGACGAGGTATCTCAACAAACACATAGAGCCAGGGCCGTGGAAAGTGGCTATTTGAACCAGCTTGTGATCATGAGTCACTTGAAAAAAGAGAGGGTAGGGAGAAAGGCTTACTTCTATGTGGAAAAGGAAAATCAAGGGTGATCATCTTGGGCAATATAATAGCTTTGCACTCATACAAGGGTGGAACCGGAAAAACTCATATTTCCATAAATTTAGCTGTGTCCTTTGCAAAACATGGTAAAAAAGTATGTTTGATGGATCTTGACTTCCGAGCTCCAAGCCTTGCCACATTTTTTAGTCATGAAAAAGTGGAGTGCTGGCTGAACGATTATTTAAATGGAGCATGCAAAATTGACAAGACATTGATAGACATAAGCCACAAAATTAATGGTGAAGGTAAACTGTTTGTTGTGTTGGCTAATCCGTCAACAGAAGCTATCAGAGAAATGTCTGCAAAGGATAGAAAGTGGGAGATGAGGGCCTTAGGAAGACTTTTGGCCCTTAGAAATTCACTCCTAAATGACAAAGGTTTTGACTACCTCATTTTTGACACGAGCCCTGGACTGCAATACTCGTCTATAAACGCTATAGTAAGCGCGGACCTAGTGATTGTGGCGGCAACCTTCGACAGATCAGATGTTGAAGGAACAAAACGTATGCTGGATGAACTTTACGATTTGTTCGAGAAAAAAACCGAGATAGTCATGAACAGGGTTTTATACGATGTTTCTTCGAAATCTGGAAAAAACAGTTTGGAAAAAAAGATTGAAGACATATATCAAACTCCGGTTTTAGGCATGATACCTTGTTTCTGCGATGTTGCAAAGGCTGAAGGAGCCATCATCTTCGTTCAAGAAAAACCAGAACATCTCTTCAGTAAGATCATGGATGAAATGTCGAATAAGATAGAAAGAAGCAATTCGGTGTGAGTTACTGTCTCGCTATTTTGTTTATTAACTGATAGATTTTACATTTCTTACATTCATTATAGCCCTTTACGTCACAGTTTTTACATATCATGCGATTCAATTCTATAATTTCAGGGTTCATCTCTTTCTTCCCTTTCACATGATGATCTGCGTATTTGTGGTAATATACTCTTATTCTGCTTTCGCAATATTCTTAAATTTAAAAATCTATACTAAAAAACACTCTACGTAAAGTCTTAACAAAAGTGGGGACAATCAATTATTGGATAAATCAGCAATCATCCTTGCAGGAGGCTTCTCCAGCAGATTCGGACAGGACAAAGGATTGATGCTTTTGGCAGGTAAGCCCCTCATAAAACATGTTCTAAACGTGCTTCATAGTATGGTTGACGAAACAATCATTGTTGTTAGTTCAAAAGTTCAAGCTGAAAATTTTGCGAAAGTTACTGGTTCAAATGTACGTATTGTCATTGACGCAAATGACATGCAAAGTCCACTCATAGGCGCATTAACTGGTTTTGAAAAGGCAAACGGAGAATATTCACTTCTCCTTCCATGTGACACCCCACTAGTTTCAAGAGACATTCTCTTGCTCTTACTCGAATTACGCACAAACAAAAATGCGGTTGTTCCGCGTTGGCCGAACGGTTACATAGAACCTTTGCAAGCGGTTTATTGCACAAAACCAGCAATAGAAGCCGCAAAAAAAACTTTAAATGTAGGAAAGGCGGACCTGCGTTCCGTGGTGAACGAGATGCAAGCTGTACGTTACATCTCCACGCTTGTTCTACAGCAATTAGACCCTAAGCTTAGAACATTTTTTAATGTAAATACTCCTCTAGATTTAAAAAAGGCTGAGTTCATGTTTAGGCAACTGAAAAAATAAAATTTAGGTAGTATGGTGAGTTCTTTTACATTGTCTTGCATATTTCTCTGTTTCTAGAAACAGTTTTTCTATGTCGGCTTCAGAGTGCGCAGTGCTTAGGGCTCCGGCATGTGTTGGCAAGAAGAAGACTCCATTTGTAATCAAGTTTAGATGATAATCAACCTGTTTCTTCTTGTCGGCTTTAGAGGCTGCACGGGCATCCTTTACTTCCTCTTTTGTGAAGTGGGTGTTGAAGAGAGAGCCTGCTCCTGTAACTTGCACATTCACATCATTGGCTTCGAAGATTTCTCTTAACTTTTCTCTGATTTTTTCTCCGACATTGTTTAACTTATTTATTAGTTGTCCGTCTTCCAGAATTTTCAGTGTTGCTAAACCAGCTGTCATTGATATGGGGTTTGCTGCGAAGGTTCCACCGTGAAAAGAGTAATAGGGGCGTTCATAAACAAGCGTGTCTATCCTTTTCATTATTTCTCTGCGTCCGCAAAAAGTGCCTATTGGAAAGCCTCCTCCCAAGATTTTCCCGAAAACCGTTATGTCCGGCGTTACACCATAATATTGTTGTCCTCCACCAGGAGCTAACCTAAAACCAGTAATCACCTCATCAAAAACTAACATAATACCTCTTTCATCGCAAAGTTCCCTTAACCCTTTCAGAAATTCCTTTTCTGCAGGGATGCCTCCGCCAGCTCCGAGTACAGGTTCAATTGTGATAGACGCAAGTTCTTTGTTCTTCAACCTTTCTCTAACTACCTCAAGATCGTTGAAAGGCAAAACTATGGTGTCTTGTAGGGATCCAGCTGTTAAGCCTGCGGATTCTGGAATGTCGAAGGGGTGTTTGACGCTTGTGTGAAGTGCATCGTACCCTCCGTGCCATCCGCCTTCGAATTTGGCGATTTTGCTTCTGTCGGTGTATGCGCGTGCTAAGCGTGTGGCATACATGTTTGCCTCTGTTCCTGAGTTGGTGAAGCGTACCATTTCTGCGCTTGGAACAATTTTTACGATTTGCTCAGCGAACTTGATTTCTAGTTCATGGGATGTTCCGTAATGGGTGCCGTTTTCGAGTTGCTTCTTAACAGCTTCCACAATGGCTGGTGGGCTGTGACCAAGAATAAGGGCTGTGTGTCCCAGCCAGAAGTCAATGTACTCGTTTCCATCAACATCGAAGAGCTTGCTTCCGTTCGCTCTAGCAGTGTAGAATGGATAGGGCTCAAAATGTCTTATTGCATAAGAAACCCCGGCTGGCAGAACACTTTTTGCTTTTTCATATAGTTCCTTGGATTTTTG
>JAOZHM010000275.1 GCA_026014845.1 Candidatus Bathyarchaeota archaeon | reverse complement strand
CGCAACATTCTGTTCAGCTTCACCCAACCATTTAGACATTATTGATGCAGCATCAACAGAGATGAAAGTAGCATCTATTTCCGTGGCCACAGCTGCCGCTAACAACGTTTTTCCACAACCTGGCGGTCCAAACAGGAGAATCCCTCGAGGCCAACCCAACGGGAATAGGTCTGGCCTCTGAACTGGATAGACTATGGCTTCTTTTATTGCCTTCTTTGCATGTTCGAGCCCAACTACTTCATCCCACCTCACATTCGGTTTTTCCTTTACTATCAGCTCGTCATAACTCGCCTTTTCGCTTTGGGTGGTTTTGGCACTTTCAACTGTTCTTCTGGCTCCGGCTTGCGATTCAATGGGTGTCGTACCTTGTAATACCTTTATCCTTTCTTGGTAGGCTATTGCCCTCTGTATGTAGACCTTGTTTAGGTTGTATTCTGGATATAGTTGAACCAGTTTCAGAAGAGTTTCTATAGCCTTCTGGTACATTGTTATCGCCATGCCTCTTGAACTTTGCTTGTCCAAGCGGACGGCTTCCAAAGCATAATTTGTTGCAGATTTTTCCAGTTCTTGTGGTGCACCCATAAGCTTTTCACCTAGCTTTGGTCTCAACTATTATCCTACCCTTAGTCCCCAAGTCCTGAAGAGCTTTTTCGATCTCTTCACATGAAGCATTCAATTGAAGGGAGCATTGCATCAAATCAACTTCTCCTTTGCTTTTCTTAACATATTCGAACAGGACATCCTCCAGTGCCGGCTTTTCAACTTTTAACGAAATTTCCTGAACTTCCGCCTTCTTAAAGGAAAAGAGATTTTGTGAAGCTGCTGTTTCTATTTCAACAGTTTTTTGACCTATTGTTTGCGAGCATGTTGCCGCCAATGCGACCATTTGCTTAACAGGAGTTTCCCTTGGGGTTTCTAGAGTCGCGGGCGGTTCAGGAAGCTTTTCAGCTACCTTTTGTTCTAGGAAGCTTGAGACCTCTTTTAGAATTTCCTCTCCGCCTGGCGTCGTCCTGTTTACTGGAATTAATGACTCATCTATTGTTATTTTTGTTGAGTAAAGGGTTTCACTTATTACGTCGTTAACCCTGCTTAGTTCTGATGAAACATCTGGCAAAACTTCGAAAAGCTCTTTTGAAACTTTTTGAAGCATCCTTAATGCTGGTTTCAAATCAATAATTATGTCACTGAGTTCCCTTATTGTCTCAAGTCTGAGAATTACCCGCTCGATTGCCAGTTCCACATGATAGAGGAACTTTACCAGCTTCTTGACTTCCGCAACTTCGTTCGCTAATATCGTAGCTCTACCTTTATTCTGCTTTTTTAAGGCATGGACGCACGTCTGAAACAAAACCTTATCTCTTTTCTTTAACCTAAAAGAGACTTGTTCGATCCTACGTTGTTCGATCGTCAGTTTACGCATTGACTTACCAATCACTTCTCGTAGTAGTGGAGGGTTCTTTTGGAAGAATTTTCTGATGCCAGCTCCCTCCGCCCGCTACGCTTCAGCCTAAGCGCTGGACTCGCCGACTTCTTTCACGTAAACTACTACTGGTGGCTCTGGAAGATTCGGTGACGGAGTCGGAGAAGTCAGAGCATCCGTTTCCACTCGCTCTTGAGCTTTTGATTCTTCGGTACGTTCTTCCCTAGTTTCTTGTTCTGCCAGTGGTGGTGTTTCTCCTAGAAGAATATTTGAAAGCTTACTCTTCATCGCTCCTAGTTCGCTTTTCTCCGTGTTAGTCTTTTTTAGACATTCTTGTATTGTTGCGAAAGATGTCTGATAGGATTGCTCATCGATTTCTCCTATTTCATGCTCAATTTCAAGATTAACTAAGGCATAGTTTAATTCCTTAATTTCTTTAGTACACCTAGCAGTTTCCTTATCGACATTTTCCATTAGGGTTTTAGCTTCGCCTTTTAGTTGGTTTAGGACTCCTTCAAAACTTTTGTGCAAATCTTCATGTACTTCTGGTGAAATCTTCTTTTTCTCGAGAAGCTCGTTTAGAGCCTGGTCTTTACGCCATATTAATGGAATTTGATCGGAAAGGGTTGTGGCTTCCATTTTTACTCTGGATAGAAGAATAATCTCCGAATCTTCGACTTTCAGGTTTTCCGCAGGACATTTTACGATTTTGCCGTTTCCCTGTTCAATGTAGATTGAGTTAATTCTGCCGTTTGGATTTACAGCGAAAGATGTGGCTTTGCCTATTGTGCGTCCGTATTCATCTTTTATTTGTTTGCCGATTGAAATAAAAAGGTTGGAATTTTGTGTCATAATAGTGATCTCCTATGTGTTTGCGTTTAGGACGTTTCAGTAAGGGACTTTTCTCCTAAGGGTACCGAAGGGATTCCCGCCGGCAATTCGGGGAATTTCTCTTTGATTTTCTGTTCTGCAACGGTTGCGGCTTCTGTGAGAATTTTCTGGGCGTCTTCATTGGTGGTTTCAAAGTTCATTGAGAACCCTGTGCTTTGTCCAGCTTCCATTATTATCCCGCTTAGTATATCGCCTATCTGCCCCAACTCCTTTTCCGCTTCTGGGAACATGTTTGCCATTCCTCCTTTAACTGCCCTTAAAACACTTACTGCTGGGCCTAGTGTTGAAACCACATCTCCAAGCTCTGACACTGTTCGCAATCTTAACCCAATTTGTTCGAGAGCGAGTCTTGCATGCATAATCATTTTTTCCATCTTTCTGATTTCAGCCAATTCGCTAGCGAAGACGTTTGCCCTTGCCATATCATGCTTTGTGTAAGCATCTACAATTCTTGCGAATATGGATTTATCCCTCTTGCTGAACCTTTCATTGGCTTGATCTAGTTTTTGTACTTGCAAGTCTAAGCGTCTAACTGCCACGTTAAGTCTCGGCTTTAATGGACCTGGCGGCCTCACTGCCCCCTTAATTCGGTCTGTTAGGGGCTCACCACTACGTCTATCTTCCCATCTTTTAGCAAATCTTTCTGACAAGTTAAATACCTCTAACAGAAGACTACGCTTAAACAAATCTTATACATTGTTAATATGCTGGAAACATTCACGTATATATGTAGGACTATACACGCTTCTAGAAACCGTTTTGAGCTTTAATTTTACAATGAAAAGAACTGCTTGCTGCTTTCACTGTAATAGACAAAAACGTGTAAGTTAGACTAAAAAGGGGCTTAGAATCCTAATGTAAGCAAAGGTGAAATAAATGGGTGAAAGATTAAAGGTTTTCGGGCTAGTAGCGCTCTTAGGATTCATGGCGGGAGTCATAGCTCAACTGACAGCCGACTATGCGATTCCATGGCTTGTAACAATATTACCCGAACTGGTTAAAATAAGATTTCTGATTTCAGGATTCGCCGGAGCCTGTCTAACATTAGTCTTAATAAGCGTTTGGGCATACGTCACTGGTCCGTCAGAACCATAACAAATCTCCCTTTCACATCCTTCTTATTTTCGAATTAATAGTTGAAACTCCATCATTTAGAATATTTGAACCCAGTAATAGAAAAAGATGAATTTTACATGGACCTTTTGAAGGCGAAAATCCAATACCTACGAACAAGGGAATACTGGGAAAACAAGGAAGAACGTTTCTCGTTTAAGTAGTTAGATATGTTAACGCTTTAATACTTGAATGGTTTTTAGAAAGGATTCTCTAACTGCTAAACATGGATTGAAAGAGCTTTCTAAGAGATATGGCTTTGATGTGATGAAGACATGATGGAAATAATGGAAATCTTGTTGCCCTTTTTAGGGTTTCTGATCGGAACTGTTGCTTCTATGGTTGGTGTCGGAGGCGGCGTCTTCATTGTGCCTTTATTAATTTTGATATATGACTTTTCTCCTTCTCATGCCGTTGGAACGAGTCTGGCCACGATTGTCTTCACTTCGTTGGCTTCAACTGCAAATTATTCAAGGCAAAAGCGAATTTACTACAAGACTGGCTTAATCTTGGCAATAACAACCGTTCCAGGAGCCGTTCTAGGCGCATATCTTACCTCACTCATAGAAGCACAGCTTCTAGGCTTAATTTTCGGATTCTTCGTACTTTTCGTTGCTTTACGCATGATCTTCAAACTAAATTTTTCCAAAAATAGACGTGCAGATACACAAAAAAGCAATCCCATAGATTCTGAGCGTTCATTGCTAGAATGTAAGAATAAGGTCTTGCTGGGCGTAGTGTTAGGTTTTTTTGGAGGGCTCTCATCCGGCTTGTTAGGCATTGGTGGAGGTTCGCTTATGGTGCCGATAATGGTGCTGGCTATGGGCATACCAATGCACATTACGGTAGCGACTTCCATGTTTACAATGATTTTCACTTCAACATCCGGCGTGATAGAGCATTTCAGATTAGACAACATACATTTTGATTATGCACTTCTACTGGTTTTAGGAACAATTTTCGGCGCTCAACTAGGCGCTTATGCTTCCAAAAGGATTTCCGGTAGAAACCTTCGCAGAATCTTCGGCTTAGTATTGATTATCGTCGGCATACGAATGATTCTAAAATATGGATTAAATTCGTTCTAGATTTTTGAAGGAGAAATGTTTGATCATGTCTGTTTTTAGTGAAACCAGAAAGCTCTCCAGTGAAGCACCTTTTAATCCAAGAATGCCTCTGAGTTCACGAGTAAACTCTGAAAAATCAGTGAAATCTCTGTGAACTGAAACTAGCAAAAGTGTTTTTCCATCAAGACCTTCACCCAAGCTTGAGAAAACTATTTTCTGGCTTTCCAAAATCCATTCCTGCATTTCCTTCACGTCTTTTGGCGTTGTACTTGTTGACAGAAAGGTTAATGCTGTAATCTCAAATCCCAGTTTTTCAACAGCAGGCACTATTGTATATTCGCGGATGTATTCCGTTCTTTCAAGGTTTTTCCGCATCCTCGTTATTGTTGGTTGCGACACTTTTACAACTTTTGCGAGTTCTCTGTCGCTTCGTTTCGAGTTTTTCATAAGTTCATAGAGCAGTTCTATCATTTTTTGCTTTGGCATAGCTTACAATTAACCTCCCAGTCTCATAAATTTTACTCAGAACCTCAGACAACTGTGTCAGATGTGGATTAGATGAGTCCTTTTCTTTTCAACATTCTCTCCAATATCGGCCGCAACTTCTCATTTTCAACCTTGATTTTGTCCTGGCCTAAGGCATGCATTTGTTCAGTCATTTCCCTCACGACTTCTGCAAACTTCACTCCCTCAGCAGCCGAAACATATTCAACACGGAATCTTTCTGGGCTCAGTCCAAGCTTCTGCAGCATAGGCGCTAGGGCATCCATCCTAGCCTTCATCTTATAGTTACCACTTATATAATGGCAGTCGTAGGGCAGGTGGCACGCACCAACCATGACCATGCCAGCCCCCAGCCTGAAGGCTTCCAGAATAAAGTCTCGGTCAACCCTTCCCGAGCACATAACTCGTATAGGTCTTATTGTCGGCGGATATTCAAACCGACTTGTTCCCGCCAGGTCTGCACCTGCATAGCTGCACCAGTTGCAAAGGAAACCCAAAATCTTGTCTTCAGGATTGCTCTCGAGAGCTGTCCTTATCTGGGCGAAGATTTGGGCGTCTGTAAAGTGCATCTGCGTTATGGCGTCTGACGGACATTCCGCTACACACGTTCCGCATCCATGGCACATGGCAGCTCTAACCTGAGCTGGTTTTCCTTCCTCAGCTTTTATTGCTCCATAAGGACATCTTTCAGCGCATATACCGCATTTCGTTTTAACGTTTCTGCACTTGTCTGGGTCTACAACAGCAATTATCGGCTCAATCTTCCACGTTGGCTTCGAAAGCACAGTCGCTGCTCTTCCTGCTGCACCGCTACCTTGTGAGACGCTGTATGGTATGTCCTTTGGTGCTTGACATGATCCAGCAAAGAATATTCCATCAGTAGGGGCATCTATGGGCTTGAGTTTTGGATGGCTTTCCATGAAGAAGCCATCAGCTCCACGTGTCACGTTAAGTATACGAGCCATCTCATCTGTACCTTTCCTCGGTATGGCGGCAGTTGCCAAAACAACCATTTCAGCCTCAAATTCTATGGGTTGGCCAAGCATCGTATCTTCGGCATGTATTATCAGATTTTTTGTTTCGGGAACCTCAAAGACTCGGCTTACTCTTCCCCGAATGAAGTTTGCACCAAGTTCTCTTGCACGTTGATAGAATTCCTCGAACCCCTTGAAGTTGCTCCGCATATCCATGTAGAACACGTAGACTTCTATGTCTTCTTTGTACTTCTCTTTAAGCTGGACGGCATGCTTTAAAGTGTACATGCAACAGAAGTTTGAACAATATGGGTATTTGTTCGTGTCACGTGAGCCGACGCATTGGATGAAGGCAATGGTGTGGGGTTTCTTTCCATCTGAGGCTCTAATAACTTTTCCGACGGTTGGACCAGCAGCAAGTATAAGTCTTTCAAACTCGAGGGAAGTTATCACGTTCGTGTATTTACCATATCCGTAGAGCGGATCGTCATAAGGCAAGTAAATGTCATAACCTGTTGCAACAACTATCGTCCCTACTTCTAGCTCGATTTCTTCGGGTTCCTGTTCAAAGTTTATGGCCCGTCTTGCTCCACAAGCGTCAACACACTTGAAGCATTCAATACAATAATCCTTGTTTATCGTGTAGATGAGTGGAACTGCCTGATCAAAGGGGACAGATATGGCTTTTCTAACACCTAGGCTCATGTCCCACTCGTTGGGATACTCAATTGGACAAACATCTCTACATTCACCACAACCCGTGCAATTATCAGCAATCACATAACGCGGATTTCTCCTGATCTTAACCTTAAAATTACCTATAAAACCGCTAACACTCAACAAATCAGCAAAAGATATTATCTCAATATTGGGATGCCGCCCGACATCAACCATCTTTGGACCTTCAATACATATCGAACAGTCAAGGGTTGGAAACGTTTTATCCAGCTGCGCCATGTGGCCCCCTATGCTTTCCCCCTTCTCAAGCAAATACGTCTTGAAACCCATTTCAGCCAAGTCCAGAGCAGCGTTCATTCCAGCTATGCCGCCGCCTACGACTAACGCTTTATTGGTTACTGGAACTTCCATAGTCTCAAGCGAGCGAAACAGCCTCGCTTTTGCAACAGCCATCTTTATTAGGTCTTTAGCTTTTTCAGTGGCCTCCTTCGGCGTGCTCGGATGGCACCATGATGAGAATTCCCGTATGTTAGCCATTTCGAAAAGGAAAGGATTCAAGCCTGCTTCAGAAACTGTTCTTCGAAACGTAGGCTCGTGCATCCGTGGCGAACATGCTGCCACAATGACACGATTAAGATTATGCTCCTTTATGCCTTTTCTAATTTCATCTTGTCCAGGGTCTGCACACGTGTAACGGTTATCCTTCACGTAGACAACGTCTGGTAGAGTTTTCGCAAATTCAATTAGCTCCTTTATGTCTAACACGCCAGCTATGTTCAAGCCGCAGTGGCATATGAAGACCCCTATCCGTAACTCCTCAGTTTCTGCTTGCTTCTGAATTTCTTTTTGAGCCATCTACACCATCTTCCATCCTAACCTCTTCTCAACAGATTCCAACACTTTTCGAGAACCCTTCGCCTTCAACTCTTTAGAGATCTCAACTGGTGAAGCTAGCCTTTCTAGGGCCTTGTTCCACGCCCCTGAACTAACCGGCGTATGTCTTACCGAAGTGCGTTTAAGCTCCAATGCTTCCTCAACCGGACAAACAACTTTACACGCTCCACAATAAACGCAAAACATTTCGTTCACATGCACTTTTTTATCCTCATCAGAAAGGTAAAGTGCACCTGTTATTGGGCAAACATCTAAGCAGTCCGTGCAGCCTTCGGGACACTTTTCTGGCTGAATGTCTATTTTTCCGTGAAAGTTCTTTCGCACAGTCAGGACTCCCTCGGGGCACTTGAATTCGCAAATTCTGCAACATGGACAACGCTCCTCTTGGATGTCAATTTTAACTTGAAGTTCGCCCTTCTTTTCACTTAAAGAGTCCACATTTTCAACAGTTTTTCTGTCAGCTGCCAACCATGTTACTTTAATTAAGTCTAATGGGCATGCTTCTTCGCATTCAACGCAGTCCACGGGACATTTGCTCGCGTCTACTTGGATGTCTCGAATCAGTTGCGGGAAACTTTCCTTTTCGACAACTGACAGAAGGTGTTCTCCATTCACGGTTACTTCTATTGCGCCGTAAGGACACAGTATGTCGCATATGGCGCAGAAATTGCATTTTTCCAGATCTATGTCAATTTTTGCGTGTTTAGCCTTCTCTCCCAGAATTTTTGGCTGCTTTTCAAGTTTAATTGCTTCTTTCGGGCATGCAAGAGTGCAGATTTGACAGCCTACACACAAGTTTTTGTCAAGGGCTAACTTGTACTTTCTGATATGTAAAATCCATTCTAACGTTAATGCTTCCGCCGTGTCCTTTTTCAACGTTTTCAGAGGCATCCATCAACACCAAACATGTGATGTGAACTGCATTAGAGCATGCTCTAATATTTTACTTTCATATATAGTTTAGTTTCCAATTAAGTGAGATTTTAATGGAGAAATTTAGTGCAAACTGCAACATGAGATTTTAAGCTTTCACTCTTTACCGCAATGACGCCGAAACCAGCATCGTGCAGTAACCTTTTGAAAGCTTTTACTGGGAACTTCTTCTTTAAGCCAGTAACCACAATTACAGCGTTCTCTTTTGAAACCTGTTTAATCTCGTTCAAAGTTTTGAGAGGGTTGGGTGTGTTCTGAATAAGAGTTAAAGCAAAAACGTAAACAAATACGTCTTCTTTCAGAGGCACATTGTCACTGTCAGCCAAAATCAAATGTACATTTGTAAATTTTTTCGCACATTTCTTTGCTTGAAGCAGAGTTTCTCTTGAAATATCCAATCCAACAATTGCTTCAGCTTTGTGTGAAATATATTCAAATAAAAGTCCGGTTCCACATCCAACATCTAAAACTAAACCTTCTTTTTCCATGCTTATGCTTTCCATAACAGCCTCAATTTTTGCAGTTTGTTCCTCAGCATATCGCATATCATAAAAGTGTGCCGTTAAATCATAACGCTGCATCACAT
>JAOZHM010000274.1 GCA_026014845.1 Candidatus Bathyarchaeota archaeon | reverse complement strand
TGCTGTTTGCTGAGTGGATTCTGGGATGCTAGACTGTAATTGCCGTGTTAGTGTTGTTTGAACTTCACTAATATTGGAAAGTAGGATTTTTGCACCAGTTAGGCTGGGTAAACTGTTAAGAAATATCTACTTGCTAAGAATTCTATAAACGCATCAGCCACAATTTAGGTATTGCAATAGCAATTCTTCAATTTTCTCTGGATTGTTGGCGATTTTCTTCTGTAAGTTTCCATCTTTGTAAGATTCCAGCTTGCTTATTATTCCATTTATCACTGTTTTTGGAAAAACGCCATCTAACTCGTAGTAATTCCTGTCTCTCTTAAGGCTTTTTGCGGATTCACTGCAAGATAGTGGAAGAACCTTGTAATTCCTGTTTCTCTTAACAGTTTTTTCAGCGTTCAAGTCTTCAGCGATTTTCATAGCTTTTTTAGGATTTTTTAATCCATATTCTACGGCTAGTGCAATTCCAGCCAACAACAGATAGGTATTTGCTGATGGGTCTGGGGCTCTGAACTCGAAAGTTCGCACATGATTTCCTGTTCCTTCAATGTTTTTTCTGAAGCTCCACCATAAAGGTATGCGGATTAAAGCCAAACGGTTTCTTGTTCCCCAGCAGATATCCGCTGGTGATTCTTTACGGGAAATAAACCGCAAATAGGAAACGGGTGTAGTGTTTCCGAAGGCTGTTAGGCTTGGGGCAAACTTTAGTATTCCCCCAATCATTTGTTTTGCTTTGACCGTCAAATTTCCTTTGGAATCTGTAATTATGTTCTTATCCTTTTTCAATCCGTAAAGGTGGATGTGCATTCCATTTCCAGCGTGCTCCAAAACTGGTTTAGGAGAAAAAGAAACGTAGACTCCGTATTTTGTGCAGGTGTTTCTGATGATCCATTTGGCAATGGTTACGGTTTCAGCCATCTTGCTCAGGTTTTGTGGTAGAAACTCTATTTCATGCTGTTCCATTGTATAACCAGTTTTGGAGTGAAATCTGCCAACTTCTGCATGCCCATATTTTGTAGCTATGCCTACGTCTGCGAGGGTGACTAAAGCCTCATTTCTCAAGTTCTCAAATTCAGCAAAAGGCATGGATTCATGATAGTTTCTTTCGGGAGCTTCTTGGAAAACGGTTTCTTCTTGCTTATAAATTATGTAGAATTCCAGTTCAGCTAGAGCTTTGAGAGTTATGCCAGTAGAAGAACGCAGCTTTTCTTCCGCTCTCAAAAGGATGTTTTCGGGGGCGATTTCCAATGGTTTTCCGTTTTCATCAAGGTATTTGCATAAAATGTTTAGTGTTGGTACCGAGTTGAATGGGTTGATGAAGGCAGTTTCTGTTTTGGGCATTATGTATATGTCGCTGTTGTTCGGATCAATGTAGGAGAATAGGCTTGAGCCGTCAACTCTTTCGCCGAATTCTAAAATTTCTTGAAGTCTTTCCTTATTTTTTATTGTGAAACTTAGGGTTTTAAGGTGGCAGTCTTCAGGGATGTGACAAAGGTTTAGGATTTTTATGTCTTTTTTCTGAACCATTTTGATAATGTCTTCTTTGGTAGAGCCTTGTGTTTTCATTTGGAAACATCCTTTTAGGCAACTGATTGGAGGAATATGTTATTTCAAGTTTCTCTTATTTCAGCTTTCTCAAAATGAGACTCTAGACTGAGCAGTTTGCCCGTCACAGGTTGTTTTGTTATCCGTTTCTATCATATTGTCAACTTTGAAATAACCTCTATAATAATTGCAAAGCATGTTCTATTTTGAGAAAGGTTTGCTGACGGTTCATAAGGTAAAGGTGTCTAAATTTGCCATCTAACTACTTTGGAAATGAAGTTGAAACAATAGAACGAAAGGTTAAGGGAAGAAATATTAGGGTAAAGTGGGATTGGGCGAACTTTAAAGACACCAAAGGTTTTCCAGTGGATGACAACCTTATAAACTGGGTCATAGGACAGGATCAAGCGTTAAACGAATGCTTCTTGTGTCTAGATGAATTGGTGCACAAGCTGAAGTATCTTGAAAAAACAAAGTGGTATGAAAGCTGGAGCAGCCCAGAAAATCCTAAGCCCGTAGCTAAAACTATGATAAGTCCAGGACCATATCTGATGCTGTTGGGTGATCCAGGAACAGGAAAGTCATTAATTGGAAGGGCCTTGGCTGAAAAACTCACGCAAATCTACAAGGAAAAGGGTATAAAACTCTTTGATGTTTTATGTTGGAAAAACCCTACTCTGCCAAGCCAGCCAAAAATTTCAATTCAGAAGGCGGGTGAAGGAAAAAAAATTCTGCGAAAAGAGCAACTGAAAGAGCTCAAAAGAAAATTCATTACAAAGATAGGCTTCAAAGCATTGCAAATATTTCTG
>JAOZHM010000028.1 GCA_026014845.1 Candidatus Bathyarchaeota archaeon | reverse complement strand
TACCACTTACCGCTCTTTTCAATAACCCCTCCACCTTTCAATTCTTCAAGTTTGATTGTCAACCACCTATCGCTTAACACAGTTTCAAATCTCAACTCACTATAAGTGTGCTTTCCATGCTTCAAGGCTAACACAATTTTTCCCTCCGGGGTTAAAGAAACCAACTTCACTTCTTAACCTCCTTTTAATAAGATGACGGTGCTGAATAAAAACTTTACTAAGTAAAGCAACCTGCTCTACGCGCCACACATACAAGTTTAAAACAATAATCTCATTCGACAAAGCATACGACAACGTGCCAAGCCCCTTCAGCCATCGGATATGTCCGTTTTCTGATACTGTTCCTTGCTGACCCTCGCAAAGAACAGTGTTCTTTGTGAACGCCTGTAAAGAATAGTGTTCTTTGCTGACACCAGAAATCACTTAAACTTTTGACATAACATAATATGAATGGCGGCTGGAGAAAACGGTTGGCTTCAACCTAGCAAATCTCCAGCTGCCTGAGGCTTGCTGTTTTCTCCAGCTGACTAATCATGTAGGTCTGATCCTTCGTATGCCTGTTCACAAGGACTTTCATTCCATGCTTGATTCAATGACTGAACAGTATTGTGACGGAGTCACAGATGATACAAAAAGGAACCAAGAGGTTGAGGGCTATCCGAAACAGACGTGTAGAAAAGCCTTAAGCGTTTTTTATGGTGCATGTAATGAAAAGGGCTGGGATTATAGCAAGCCTATGCCAAAGACGAGGGAGCATGTCTCCGCCATCTTGCCTTTCAAAGTTTTGGAGAAGATTGTTGACAAGCCTTTGCGGATTCGCGGCATCGCCATGACTGCTGGCATAAGCCGTAACTTCAACATTTACACGCCTGAAGAGCTGCAAGTTTTCGCCAGCAAACTTGTTTCTGCCCCAGTATATATCGAGCATGTTGCTGTGCCTAACGCTGTTGGCAAAATAACGAAGACGGAGTGGGATGGGCAGGATCTTTGTTATGAAGCTGAAATCTACGACGCTGAAACTGCTGCTAAGATTCGCAAAGGGTTGATTCAACATGTTAGTGTAGGCGCAGATTATGAAACACTAGACATAGTGGATGGCCAAATTCCACGTGGCTTGCATAATGCTGAGTTAAGTCTTGTTGCTGTTCCGGGCATACCTGAAACAAACGTCCAAGTTTTGGAGAAGTTGCTGAAGGCTCGTGAGCAACAAACTTTTACACCTATCGTTGCTGGTGAATATGTTCTAGGTTTCTACCAAGATGCTGCCTTGTTTTTGCCTGAGCATTTTCGCACGGTTTGGCTTGACCAGCAAAACGGAATTTTAGCTGTTATGGGACGCTTACGTGAACAGCCTGAAACTGAGAGGGTTCAAGCTGTTTTCTTTGCGAAGGAGAAGATGTGGGATCAAACTAAGATTCAGGATTGGCTTAGTTTGCATCCGGATTATATGGCTCCAGCAGGCGATTCTGCTGTTGGCAAGGCGCCGCTGAAAGAGCGTGAAAAGATGAAGAAAAAACGAAAGGTAAAGGAGCAAAATCAGGGACAACCCAAAAACGACGAGCAAAGATTCATGGCGCATTTCGGCATAGACGAAGAGGCATTTCAGAAACTCTATGATATTCTCGGCGATGAACTATTCAAGTTGCTTCCTGAAAGAGGACAAAAAGTTATGGAACAGAACCAGCAAGGCGGCGAGTTAACTGTTAACGGAATAAAACAGAAAATCGTTGATCTATCGGCTCAAAGAGACGAACTTTGGAAACAAATACAAGAGATAGGAGAGGAAGAGACGGCTGAACTTGAACAAAAACTTACCCTAATCAATGCGGAGATTGCAGCATATGAAAAAGCCTTAGCCGAACTGATCGCTGGACAAGTGGTACAAACATTAGGCGAAAGATACGCGATAAATCTAGAAATAAAGTTGAAAGAGTCAGAGTGGAATACAGAGTACATCAAGAACCTTCCAGACAACTGCTTTGCATTCATTGAAGACGGCGGAGAGAAAGATGAGGAAGGTAAAACTAAGCCTCGCAGCTTACGTCATTTGCCTTTCAAGAATGCCCAAGGCAACATTGACCACGACCATTTAGTTAATGCTTTGGCACGACTTCCACAGACAGATTTAAGCGATGAAGCAAAAGCCCAGTCGAAAAAGAAGTTGTGCGCAGCTGTTAAAACATGGAATAGTCAACATCCAGACAATCAAATTACAAGCGATGTTTGCGGTGTTGAACCATCAACTCAAGAACAAGTAGCATCTGATTTAGAGAACAAGGTTTCAGAGTTAGAAGCCAAAATCTCAGATTTGTTGGTTCGCATTGAAAAGCTGGAGCAAGCACAAGGCGGAGGACAAGGCAATGTTGCTGAGAGTCTTCTGAAAAAATCAAAGGGACAAACAATTAGCGTGAAAGAAGCCGTAAACCTGATCAAAGGTGTTATGCCTGGTCAGATAGTTGAGCGTAGCTGGGGTCTAGGCCCTCAAAGACTGTGCCAAGAACTGCGTGGCGTCACCCGAAAGCTTGAGGAGGCTGCAAAAAGTGGATAAGGACACAATTTTAGGTGTTTTGGCGAAGTGTAGTCCGCCTCTAAGCCCATCGCAGATGAATGAGATTGCTGAAGCCATAATGTCTGAATGGAACAAAGCTGTGAAACAACTCAAGGCCAAGCTTAAACCTTCCAAATCTTCACGGTCACGTCCTAAACGGCTACTGGAAGTAAGTCAGGCTGAACTGGCTGAAACCAAAACGAAAATTTTGGAGTGATATTTCATGACTGACAAAACAGGAAAAACTTGGATGGCGATAGGTGAAACAGACGATCCGAACGCTATCATAGAGACTTTTGAGGCTGCAGCTGACATTACGAAAGGTGACCCTGTTCATTTGAGCGCTGATGACAAGGTTAGTCCTGCAGCGGCTGCTCAAGAATGCATAGGCATAGCTACAAAAACCGTGTCTTCTGGCGATCCATGCCCGGTTCTGATTCGTGGTAGAGTGAAGGTGAAGGCTGGAGGGGCTATAGCACGTGGAGGAGCCGTTTACGGTGCGGACTCGAGCAAAAGAGTGCTTGAACTGTCGGATCAAGCGGTTGACGAAGGAGGCTCAGCTTCGTATACGATTTATTACAATCGCAAGCTTGGGACAGCCCTTGAAACCACAACGGCTGCGGATGATCTACTGTTCATTTTGGTTGGGAAGTGATAAACCATGAAACCCAAACTTTTTGAAAGTCTAATGGAAAAGGACAGCGAATATAAGCAGCTTTATGAACGTCTGAAAGAAAAAGCAGCTGCCCACCCGTTCTTCAAGCGTTATGCTAAAATTGGCATTAAAGAAGGCTTATTCAGCGACATGGTAGGCGCCCTTGGACGAATGCATGACACGCTAGTGGAAGCAGCTTATCCAGAGCTCATCGGTAGAAACATAATCAACGTGAAGCCAACAACCGAAACTATGGAAAGATTCCCACTGGATACGAAATCTATCGCATACAGTTATGCTGAAGGCGCAGTCACAAGGCTCAGCGGCAAAAAACACAACACTGTTGACATTCACACAGGCCAGCTTGCAGAAGCAAGCGAAGAATGGACCAGGGAATTCGTTGAAGATGCCACCTGGAACGTCATGGAAAACATGACTGAAAAGGTTGGCAGGGCCCTAGGCGAAAAAGAAACAGACAAAATACTAGCTCTTTACGAATCCATTGCAAACGCGGATCTAGCAGGCGGAGCACCAATCGACCAAGGCGCTGCAGCTATGGATTGGGCTGCCATACTTAAGCTCCATAACGCTGTTCGAGGCGAGAACTGGCGTCCAACAATCCTAGTGGTTAATGAAACACAACTGCATCAACTTTTGAGCGATGACAAGTTCATCAATGCTCAATACTTGCCATCTGGACAGACAGACATTGAACGCGGAATTGTAACAAGCGTTCTAGGCATGAAAGTTCAAGCCAGCACCGTAGTGACTAACGGAACCGCTTACGCCATAGACACACGCATAGCATCAATCATGTTGTTACGCAGAGACGTAACCGCTGAAGACTGGGAAGATCCTCGGACAGGCAAGTTCGGCATCAGAGCTACCACGCGTTTCGGCTTAGGAGTCTTACGAGCAAATGCAGTTTCGAAGATGGCCAACATAAAGACAACACTGTAAACGTAACCATCCAAGGTTAGAATGAAATGCCAAAATTTGAGGGTAAATGTCCCAAATGCGGCAAAAAGCATTATTCAGACCGCAAGGGCGACATCGTTGTCTGTGATTGCTGGCGTTACTGTACAATATGTGGAGCTGAAATGAAGCCTTACACGCCTGATCTGACGCCTAACGTTTACGGCAAAGATGGCAAGCGTGACATGGAGATTCTGATGGTCTGTACCAACCATTCTTCCCCATTTTTTAGCACTCAAAAACCCGTGGAGGTTGTTTGTGAATGAGAAGTACCTTGAGTAGAAGATTAAATCTAGCAAAGATCGTGTTGCACGAGCTTGATAAAACGCCTACAAATAGGACACAGCTTGAAAAAAAAGCCACAAGAAAATGCGGAACACACGCCAGTTTCGAAAGCATATTCCATTTTCTAAAAGAAAACGGATATCTTGAAAAAACCGCGCAGAGACACCGTGCCCCTTACAGAATCACCGAAAAAGGAAGGAAACTTCTGGAAGGATTATAGTTTGAGCAGCCTTCTCAAAAAGCTACGTGAAGTTTTTATCCTTAGAACACACAGCGGAATTGCCTATCCAGACTCGCCTCTGGTTTTTGAAACTTCTGCAGACATCCCACTTGACGATGTGATCAAACTTTATGAAAGAGATCCCACGTGCAAGGCAAGCGT
>JAOZHM010000273.1 GCA_026014845.1 Candidatus Bathyarchaeota archaeon | reverse complement strand
CATAATTAAGCTTAGGAAATACAAGATCGTTAAGAAGGAAAAAGTCAAGGATATAGTGAACTATCTTATCAAGATTCCCAAAGAGAAACAGAAAGCCCTAATATGGTGCATCCCAGAAGAGGGCCCAGTAGGCATAGCAATAGCTAAGAATTTGTACAAAATCATGGAAGAGAAGAACATAGAAAAAGGGATTATAATTACAAGTGGAAAATACACACATGCAGCACGCGTGCATGCCAAGAAAAACAACATTGAGCTTCTGCCCAAAATATTTCCAGCCTTCAACATATTCAAGCATGAACTTGTTCCAAAACACGAAATTTTGACGCTGAAAGAAAGAGAGCAAGTGCTTGCCCAATACAAGATTCAGCCGTACCAACTACCTCAGATTAAGGTTTCAGACCCAACAGTAAAAGCCATAGGTGCAAAAGCCGGCGACATACTTCGGATAATCAGAGAGAGTCCTACAGCAGGCACGCACATAGCCTACCGTTACGTTGTGCAGTAGCATTTCTTTGTCTTGCAACCGCTTCAATGGTTTACTCAACTTGTTCCTTTAACTCATGTAAAATTACCAAGGCTTCACCTAAAGGTACGCCAAGCCTTGCAGCCAATTCATTCGACTTTATATCCGTTTTCTCGTTGAGAATAACTTCTCTTGTGTAACTCTTGTGGTGTGCGTACATGACTAAGGCGTGAACTGTTTCAACGAGTATCGGCCAGAGACTATTTTTTGCGTAATCTTCAAGGCTCATACACATCCATATATAATGTGTTAAAAGATGGTTATTCAATTTACCGCAAAGTATATTTCTATAGAGACGTTTAAGGCTTCAAATTCGAAACCAAAGTGAAAGATGCGATGACGCTTAAAGCTGTAGTCTTTGACCTCGACGGAACCCTTGCCAACTTCAACCTAGACTATAAAGTTGTGAGAGCAGAGGTTAGAAGCTTTTTCATAAGAAAGGGCTTGCCAGTCTCAATCCTATCGACAAATGAGAGCATATTCGAGATGCTTGAAAAAGCTGAAATATTCATGAAAAATAACGGCAAATCCGAGAAAGCAATAAAAGAAATTCGTGGAAAAGCTTTGGCAATAGCCGAAAAATTTGAATTGGAAGCTGCAAAAAGCACAAGCTTACTTCCAGGTGTAGCTGAAACTCTTAAGACGTTAAAGAAAATGGGCTTAAAAATCGGCTTATTCACGATTAACAGTGAAAAATCCACAAATTACATTTTGAAACGGTTCAGAATAGCACGCTTTTTCGATGCAGTAACTCCAAGAAACAGCGTAAAATATGTCAAGCCCAGCAGTGAACATCTTGACTTCGTCTTAAAGGCTTTAGAAGTTGATCCAAACGAGACAATAGTTGTCGGAGATGGCGTCAGCGACGTGAAATGTGCCAGAGAATTAAAAGCGATTGCTGTAGGCTTGCCGACGGGGCTGTCTTCCATAAAAGAGTTAATCAGTTCAGGAGCAAACTACATAATCACGGCAATCACTGACCTGCCGATGTTAATAGAACACATACAAAGGGTTTAACATTTCACTTCAAAAGACATCTAATAATTCCTTCGCCGTAATCTATCTCCACAAGGACTTATTCAAGGAGTATTTAGGATCTTTAGTTATGAGATTTCACACATTTGAAACAACTCGCAACACATCATAAAATTCGTGCTGGCTGAATTCAGGCTTGAGGGGTAGACCATTAACTCAGGGATGTTACTGCACCTCCTTATATAAAACTAAGAATATTAATCTGTTCTGTCTAATCATTGTGGAGTGTTTGGATTGCTGATTTTTTGGCAAGGCAAGAACTGGAACGTTAAAGTGTTATATTCGAAGGCTGGAGTTGCCACTCAGGTTCAAATATTTACCTTAAAAGCCTTTATGCCTTTACTGTCTTTATAATCTTTATGCTATCTCTATCCATGATTGTGATTTGACACGTATCGATGCGACTGAAAATATAGTAGCAGCCATTATGTTATGTTGTGACGCTGCGGACTTCAATATTTCTCTAAAAAAGCGCGCGCGCCTATTTAGTTATAGAAAGGTGACTTGTTAACATAACAGCATGTTTTTCTTCAAAAAACACAAGCCTTGACAAATGACTATGTGTCACACAAGTTTTTATGTCTGAGAATCCGCCTTGACCCTTCAATGCTTTTATGCTGAACAATATGCCAGTCAGCAGCAAAATAATGCCTTAATATGCGCGGGTGAAATCCATGGACACCTGCATGTTCACCTATGACTCGTACTGTTTTCCATATGCTCACGTTAGTTAACGGTTTGCCCTCATTTTTTTTGTATGTTTTATGACGGAAAACAAGCCCTTGTAAGCCTTCGGTTAAGTCTCGGATTAACTGCAACGTTAAAACGTCAAGAGGCAACGGGTAGAACCTGTGTTTTT
>JAOZHM010000272.1 GCA_026014845.1 Candidatus Bathyarchaeota archaeon | reverse complement strand
AAGTTTTTAGTAAGCAATTTTCCATGCTACACGAAAACTTCACCTGAAAGCATAGTTGCTTTTGCAGAAGCTCTAATAAAATTTTTATAATGGTTTCTTATCCCAGAACTTTCCTAGCCAGTTCAGCCCCTAAAACCATGTTCTTAAGCTTTCGGAAGCTTATTTCCCACGTTCTCGTTCTCAAGCCACAATCTGTGCTTACGAATATTCTGCTGGGGTCACCAATAATCCTTACAACATGGAGTATTCTATCTCTGACAAGTTCTGGTGGCTCTATAAAATGGGTATGCACATCTACTACGCCTAAACCATAATTTCCCTGAAAACCGTATTCTTCAAACAATTTTATTGCCTTGTAACCTGTTCTCGCATTTCCCGTCCCGGTTTGTCTGCTGTCTCTATTTGCAAATTCAAGAGATAATTGACTGCAACTTCGCAATCCGCAAGCATGCTTAGCTAAAACTTCATAGTTGCTGTAGCAATTGTGTAGACTGAAGGCGCAGCTAAGACCTTTAACTGTTTCATTAAAGCATTCCACAAACAGCTTCATTTCTTCATCGGTTGGGTTAGTTGTTGCTGCGGGCTCGTCTATTTGAATCCACTTTGCGCCCGCATCTACCAACTTGCTGATTTCTGGTCTTATCACCTCTTTTGTCAAGTCGAAAAGAAATTCTCTCTTAGCCTCGAACTTCCTCTTCTTAAAGTCTTTGATTTCTCCGCTAAGCTTTTTCTCATAGTATTCGTTAAAGGTCCAATCAACAAGCGTATAAGCTCCTGTGAAAGGCACCTTGATTTCCCTTTCAGTATTTTCTTTTGTGAACAGAAACTCGTCAAGATAGAAGGATTTGGCATACTTGGGTTTGTCTATGCATGCTGCCTTGTTGAAGTATCTGTAGTCAAAAGATTTTACGTTTCCCAAAAACTTGAAACCATCGGTTTTTCTTATGACATGTTCGTACATTTCTGATCTCCATTGTTCTCCGTCAAAAAAGATGTCTAGACCCGCTGTTTCAAAAAATCGAATGGCATATTTGGCAGACCATTCGAGCAGGGCTATTTTCCTATTTGCAGAATCGCCTTCGTTCAATAGCTTAACCAGTTCGTCTAAATTCTCGATTCCCAGCTTTCTTCCCCAGTGTACAGCTTCATTTATGTCCTCTCTTGACAGCGGCTTTCCTCTGTAACTTTTAATTCTCCACCTTGGCTTGGCTAGACTTCCTACCTCTTGGGTCGGAAATAGTTTGTTCACGAAAACTCCTCTCTTAGACGTTTAGTCGCGGTGCTGAGAACTTTCATTTTCTCCTCTGCCTTCTCCCATGGGAGAAAATCCAAATCACAGTTCGGACAAATAAAAACCTCACCTGTATTGGATCGGTATGTGGATTCGATGATTTCTTTGGCAACTGCAACTAATTCATCCACTTCCTCAACGAGTGAACTTCTAGAGTCTACTAAACCTAAGGCAACACCCTTTTCAAAGCTGTATTCTTTTAACTCCTCAAAATCAGTCTCGTACAAGTCAATTCCCAAATGATCTACCGGAAAGTCTAGCGCTTCGGGTAAAATCTTTGAGAAATCGCCAAAGAAGGTTTGGAGACAAGTTTTGGTTGTTGTTCCTTTAACAGCTATTTCCAATGCATCATTCACGAGTGCTAACTTGTCCTTTATAGACTTAGGTTTTGACTGTTCATAGATTAAGGCTGGGTCGCTCAGTTGTATATAGCTAAAGCCTGCTTCAGCCAAGCCTTTGATCTCTTCGTTTATTACTTCGGCGAATTTGAACATAAATTCTGCTTTATCTTTGTAGTATTGGTTTTCTGAAAGGGAGACAAATGTGTACGGTGCAGGCAATATGGCTTTCCAAGGAAGGTTTTTGGGCAACTTCGCAAGATGCGTGACGTTGACGACTACATCTTTTTCTCGTTTAACGTAATCTTTTATGACAGGCTTTCTATAGAAGGTGTTGTTGTTGAACCACCTTCTGAGGCTTCCCACCGTTATTCCTTTCAAGTTCTCAGTGAAAGGTCTAAGCAGATCTTGCCATTTCAACATTCCGTCAGTGATGTAACTCAACCCCGCGGAAACCTGAGCTTCTATCACTGTTTCAGTGGATTTTTCAAAAGATTCTTCAAGTTCTTTTTTACTGATTTTTCCCCTCTCATATACTCTTGTCATTTTTATTAGTTCGCTTGATCGCGGAAGTGCCCCCGTCACGTAACAGCTAATCATTTACCTCCTTAACTCCTCCACAACCTTTCTT
>JAOZHM010000027.1 GCA_026014845.1 Candidatus Bathyarchaeota archaeon | reverse complement strand
GAAAGTTCCCGAAAACGGACTTGTAATCTTCTGCGGTGCAATTCCACAGAATGGAGCTGGAAGCGAAAGAATTGAAACTTATGTGATCATTCCACTCGAACCTATAAGCATCTACCTATACAGATGCAATTCAAGATTCCACACGGAACACTTGCAAGAAATGCTGAGGGAAAAAGAGACGTATGGCATACTCCTCATAGATGCTTCAGCAGCTACATTCGCAACGTTACACGGGAGAAGGCTTGAGATACTCAGAAAGGAAACATCGGGCGTACCCGGGAAAACACGTGCAGGCGGGCAATCAGCAAGAAGATTCGAAAGACTGAGAGAGATGCGATTGCAGGAGTATTTCAGAAGGGTGGGCGAACATGCCAACAAAATATTTTTGTCAATTGAAGCCCTGAAGGGCTTGATAGTTGGTGGTCCAGGACCAACAAAATACGATTTCGATAAAGGCGACTATTTAAATTACGTGCTGAACAACAAGATCATAGACATAATTGACACGGCTTACGTGAATGAACAAGGCGTCAAAGAAATCGTTGATAAAGCTCCAGAGATAATGCGAAAAATACGCTACATAGAAGAAAAAAAAGTAGTGCAACATTTTCTTTACCAGGTCGGACACGACACCGGATTGGCAACATACGGCGAAGAAGAAGTCAGAAAAGCTCTGGAAACAGGCACCGTGAAAACATTACTCCTTTCTGAAGGACTAGACATATTGCGAGTTACCGTGAAATGCAACGCTTGCGACTATGAGAAAAAACACACCTTAAAGAGCCAAATACTGACAAGCTTCGAGCAAAATCTTCTCGGAAAACCTTGCCCAAACTGCAAAGCCCCAGCCTTAAGCATAGCCGAACAACAAGACCTTATAGAGAATTTCGCTCAACTAGCAGAACAAGCAAACACCGAAATAGAAATGATTTCCGACGAAACAGAAGAAGGACAAATGCTGAAGAAATCTTTCGGCGGAATAGCAGCAATACTACGCTTCAAACTTCAAAACTAATAGAACACACGTTACAACATCAAAGAAACACAAAACTTGAATGCGCGAAATTCTTATTTATGCAATAGAACATGTTCTACTTCACCTTTTTCAGCATCTTTTATCAGCACTTTCTTTTGTTTAGAAGCGAAACCAGAAACAAGATTCACCTTTTTATGGAATAGCCGCGAAAGCTCTTTGATGAGTTCCTTGTTAACTTTTCCCTTAACAGGTTCCTCTCTACAGAAAACCACAATCTCCTCTCCTTCAGCCACGATTTTGAACTCTTTCGACCTTGGTTTAACATGTATTTCCAAGATCACGCCTTGCTTTGTTTTCTGAACTTTCATAAACCTTCACGAGGAATAGTTTGTACATGTTATTAAACTGATTCTTAACCATTGCTAATTCGACTTTAGACTAGCGCACCCGTTTGTGATCGAGAAATGACTAACGAAGTGTATCGAGGCTTATGATAGAATGCTGGTAATGCTTTCATCAGCGTTGAGAACATAAAATGTTGGCTAGCTAGACTCTACTCCAAATCTGCAATTGCTGCTTTCAAACAGGTTGAATGTTAAATGTGGACCGGGGGGGATTTGAACCCCCGACCTCCTGAGTGCAAGTCAGGCATTCATACCAACTGAACTACCGGCCCAGCTTAACTCAAACTTGTTGAAACACTATCTGCTTTTAATCTTTACGCTAAAACTATTTACCTCACCTTCCCCAACTTCATGAGTGAAAAGGCATGTCCGCCCAGCCATCTGGAAGGTTTGTTATTCAAAAACACCATGCAACGCATTTACATTATGATTTTAGGTTGGAAATGGACGGTGTCCTGAAGAGCTGGGCTGTGCCGAAAGAACCTCCAACAGAATCCGGTGTTAAAAGACTTGCCGTTCAAGTTGAAGACCATGAGCTCAGCTACATAGATTTTGAGGGCACAATACCTGAAGGCATGTACGGCGCTGGAAAAGTTGAGATATGGGACAAAGGTACGTACACACTTAAGCACAGAAGCAAAGACAAGATACAGTTCACACTGCAGGGAGAAAAACTAAGCGGAAACTACGTATTAATAAGGTTTAAAGGAGACAAAAACTGGCTTTTCTTCAAAAAGAAACTTGGTTAAAAGACGGTTGTTCTTAAATCTTAAAACAGAACTTACCTCTAATCAACTAATGTTGAGGTGAATTTTCTCATGTTAGAGTTGAAAACAGTAAAAATTGAAGTGCCAGAAGGCTGCAACGTAATTTTGGGTATGGCACATTTCATAAAAACAGTTGAAGACCTATATGAAGCCTTGGTTAACTCTGTTCCAGACATAAAGTTTGGAATAGGATTCTGTGAAAGCTCTGGCCCTTGCTTGGTAAGGCATGAGGGAAATGACGAGGAATTAAGGCAGATGGCAGCGAAGAAAGCTTATGAAGTTGCTTGCGGTCACAGCTTCATAATTTTCTTGAAAAACGCTTACCCCTTAAACGTTTTGGACAAGATTGGGAACGTTCCAGAAGTTTGCACGATTTATGCTGCTACGTCGAATCCTCTGGAAGTTATCATTGCAGAAACCGAGCAAGGCAGAGGAATAATCGGTGTAGTTGATGGGTTGAAGAGTAAAGGCATAGAAACCGAAGAAGACATTAAGGCAAGAAAGGAGTTTCTGCGGAAAATAGGCTACAAGCTTAGTTAGGCAGTTTCTAGAAAAATAGACGACAGGGTGAAGTTGCCTTGGATGTTGCCGTCAGCCCCGGATGATTATCAATGCACGACAGCGTAAAAGCTGTGTTTTAGCTTTTGTGCTTTTTACCTGTGTGCCATTAATTTCTGCTGTAGTTCAAAAGGAATTCTTTCTTGCATTTTCTCGGAAGCATAGGCGACTAGATGTTTAAACTGTGTTTCTGTTAGGACATGGCTTGCTCTTGACAAAATTTCAAGGCTAACTTCTTTAAAAACTAGGTCGGCGCATCCTGTTTTTGCGTCGTCAATTAATTCTTTGCAAGTTTGAAGGATTTGTTCGCTCATGACAATTTCACCCTGCAATCAAATAGCTAGACTCTAAAACATTAAAACTCTTATGAATTCAGAAACAGAATTAAAACTTCATTTCTCCTAGTGGAGAACGTTACATGGATTTTATCGTTGTCTAAGATGTGGAAATTGTTTACAGCAAAAACGTTAGACGAATCTTATCAGAGCCCGTGTAAAGAAAATAGGGACTATTTCTCCCAAACGTCGAGGGGAGGCTTATGATCTGGAGGTATCGGCGACCTATATTTTTTATTCTCTATTCTTTTTCTGTGTTCCTCTCTCGCTTTGCTTAAAGCATCCTCATTTGTCAAGAGGTCAATGGCTGTAGCAGCCAGTACCTTCGCTGCAAATATCAATGACTTATGTCCAATTCCAACCACGTTTTGAGCTACGGCTTGCCATGAATGTGCAGGTGTGCCTAAAACCCAAGTGGCAGTGCTAAATTCTACAGTGGGTGCCTGCCAACTCACGTCCCCTACGTCAGTGCTGCCGTGGCTGACTTCGCCTTCGCCCCAAGGATCAGGAATTTCATCGTCTATCAGTTTATCCACAAGTCTTTCCCATCCGGGACGCTTAGATTTCTTTAATTGGGCAATTTTCATTTCAGGACTGATTGTCTTGGCGATTTCTTCAGCGAACTTCAAATCTTCGGCGCTGTATTTGGGGAGTCCGATTTCTCGCATGTTCTTAACGATCAGTTCCGAGATGGTTCTGTTAGACATTACGTTGTAGCTTCCTTCAAGGAACTCTGTCTTTACCTCAGTTCTTGTCATAATTGTTGCTCCTTTTGCTATTTCAAGAATCCAATCGTATATGAATTCCATCTGATCTCTTTCTGGCGCTCTCACGTAGTACCAGCTCCTGGCATATGGTGGCACAATATTCGGCTGGTCTCCGCCCTTTTCAATTACATAGTGTATTCTTGCATCTTGAATCACATGCTCTCTCAGATAGTTTACACCCGTATTCATTAGTTCCACTGCATCCAACGCGCTTCTTCCCTGCTCAGGTGAACCACCAGCATGAGAAGCCTTACCGTAAAAATGAAACTTAACCGAGTTAACAGCCAAGCAACTCATCAAAGAAGCCTCGTTCATGGTGCTCGGATGATGACTGATCACGGCATCTACATCATTAAAATAGCCGTCTCTAACCATGAACACCTTACCTGAGAAGTTCTCTTCAGCTGGGCTTCCAAAAAATTTGATTGTGCCTCTCCTGTTGTGTTTTTCAATGGCTTTTTTGACTGCGGTTGCTGCTGCTATGCCGCTTGTTCCATGAATGTTGTGTCCGCATCCGTGTCCCGGTTTTCCGTTTTCTAACGGTTCTTTCCGTGGAACCTTTTTCTGTGATAGTCCTGGTAGTGCATCGTATTCGCCCATTATTCCTATGACTGGTTTTCCTTCACCCCAAGTAGCTACGAATGCTGTTGGCATTCCAGCGATTCCACGTTCAACCCTAAATCCATGCTTCTCTAGCTCATCTGCTAGGAGCGCTGAAGACTTAAACTCGATTAAGCCCAGCTCAGCAAACTCCCACACTTCATCGCTTATTTCGATGATCAGCTTCTTATTGTCCTCAATCCAATCAAAAGCACATTCTTTATCCACAGACATCAACAACACCTAGAATACTTGTAAAAGCCTGTCAGGTTTTTATGATTTTCTGAGCTCTTTATACGATACGAGAGTGCTAATACATCTCTATAATAGTGGAAGCAGTTTTCCTTTAACTTCGCACGCTCACTTCTCAAAACAAAAAAAGTTTCAGTTAACAAATAGTTTTGATGCGGTGTATTCTCTAGTATAATATCTTTCAAACGAATGTTGCTTATTGGTTTAATCAGAACAAAAACTATTTAGTGGGGTTTCTTCATCACACCCTAACACCAGTGTAATATCTAGGTGTTCTTGTGAGCATGAAAAGTAATACCCGTGCAATTGATGAAAGGAGAAAGCAATTTCTAGAGCAGGAAAAAAAGCTGAGGGATAGGATGAGCAAAATCAAGCATAAGATAGCTGTGATAAGCGGTAAAGGCGGTGTCGGCAAAAGCACCGTCACAGTGAACCTTGCAGCCGCTTTGGCCATGCACGGACACTCGAGTAGTGTAGGTATCCTAGATGCAGATATACACGGACCAAGCGTACCGAAAATTATAGGATTAGAAGGTCAGAGGCTGCAAGCGGGACCGCCAGGTATTTTTCCAGTGACGGGTTCTTTGGGGATAAGGGTTGTTTCCATGGAGTTTCTACTACCGGATGAAAATGCTCCAGTTATTTGGCGTGGACCATTGAAGATGACTGCGATACGCCAGTTTTTGTCAGACATAGTATGGGGAGACTTGGATTTTTTACTTATTGATCTGCCGCCGGGAACAGGCGATGAGCCGCTGAGTGTTGCTCAGCTTCTGCCAGAAATGGATGGCGTCGTGATAGTCACGATTCCTTCTGAGGTTTCGCAGATCGTTGTCAAGAAGGCTGTGACATTTGCAAGAAAGCTTGGATTGCCGATTATAGGTATAGTTGAAAACATGAGCGGGTTTGTTTGTCCAGAATGTGGGGCTGAGATTGACATATTCATGTCAGGGGGCGGACAAAAGATATCGGAAGAGTTAAGTGTTCCGTTTCTTGGAAGCATACCAATAGACCGGAAAGTTTGCGAAGACTCTGACAAGGGAGTACCCTT
>JAOZHM010000271.1 GCA_026014845.1 Candidatus Bathyarchaeota archaeon | reverse complement strand
TTAAAGAATATCCAACAGAACCATTGAGAATTTGGGACGAAGCCAAACAGCTCAGGAGAAAATATTATGAGGATTATCTGAACGCTCATGAACGTGGAGGACTCCGATGGGCAGGTGGCGCATGGTCCTTCAGCGCCATACCAGCCGGTCTAGGCGAAGACGTTTACTGCATTACTGGAGAACCTCACGGGGCCACGATAGCCTTCTTCAAGGATTTCACAGCCAAATGTCACGAAGCTGTTGAGGCTGCAGGCTTTCCGCGTACGCTCTGTGCCTACATGAGGAACTATTGGGGTTCCATTCTGCTCGACAAGTACATTCTTGCTGATGGAACAGTGGTTGATGGGCATCCGACTCCGGACTTTATATGGCAAGATCACATCTGCTGCAGCCATGGAAAATGGTATCAAGTCGCAAGATGGCTTGAGGAAAAGAAAGGTAAGAAAGTCCCTATGTATTGCGTGGACGTTTCAGTTGGTTACCCAATGAATGGACCCCTCGAAGAATACAAGATAGATTATATCGTTCAGCAATTGAACGATGGAATCGAATGGATGGAGAAGGTTACTGGAAGAGAATACGACGATAAACTGCTTTGCGAGGCTGTTTGGAACGAGATAAAATCGACAAGGCTCTGGGCTGAGATTTGCACGTTAAACCAAGCTGTTCCAGCGCCTTTGGATGAGAAGTCTATGTATTCGCTGTATGTTATGGGAACCCTTATCAAGCACAGATCCGAATGTGTTGCTTTTTATGAGAAGCTGAAGGCTGAGGTTGAGGACAGGGTGAGAAGGGGAATAGCAGCAGTTGCCAACGAAAGATTCAGGGTGATCACAGACACCCAGCCTCCATGGGGTTTCTTGAAGATTTTCAGGGAAATGGAGGAATACGGCGTTGTCTCACTTGGTTCCCTCTACAGTTATGGACTGATTGGGATGTGGAAATACCGCCCAGATGGAACATGGGCTCCAAAACAGCTTCCGCCTAGAAAGCCGCAGACGAGGGAGGAAGCAGTGAAAATGATTGTTGAATGGACGGTTGACAGACCTGAATGGGCACACTTCTACGTGCCAGAAGCGAAGACAAAAATGATGTTGAGCATAGTGAAGCAGTGGAAGGTTGACGCAGTCTTGCTCCACTACAACAGAGGCTGTGAGGGCTTAAGCGTTCACATAGCTGAAAACCATCACGGTCTAATAGACGCTGGTGTGTCAGTTTTCCCGTTTGAGGGGAACATGGGCGACGAAAGAGAATTCGATTACCCAGGAACCCTAGCACGCTTAACCGCCTTCTTCGAGAGCATGGGATTGAAAAAAATGAGGGAATAGGAGGGAATTGAGAAATGCTAACAGCTGGAGTAGATGTCGGAGCGAAATACGCGAAAATTGTGCTCCTTGAAGATGGAAAGAACGTCCTAACAAGGGCCAATGGCATCGTCGAATTTGACGTGCTGAAATCAACCACAGAAGTTTTCGAGAAAGCATTACTCGACGCAGGCTTAGAACGTGACCAGATTGTTCACGTTGTAGCCACAGGAATGGGAAGAAAGGCTTGCCACAAGAAACCTCCGATAAACGCTGAAGAAATAGTTCCAGAGGTTATCGCCGACGCAAAGGGAGCTTACTATCTGATTCCAACGGTGAAAACGGTCATTGATGTCGGAGCTGAGGAAGGAAGAGGGGTAAAGGTTGGTGAAAACGGGAAAGTAAGAGACTTCGTCATCAACGAAAGATGCGCTGCTGGAGCTGGAACCTTCATAGAAACCATGGCTAGAGCCTTAGAAGTGGCTGTTGAAGACATGGGTCCCCTTGCGTTAAAATCCACAAAGGAGGTACCGATGAATGCTCAGTGCTGCGTTTTCGCCGAGTCAGAGGTCGTGACGCTAATTCACTCAAAAGTTTCAAAAGAGGACATAGCAAGGGCAATCCACGACGCCATGGCTGGCAGAATAGCGTCAATGGTCCTGAGGCTGGGTGTGGAAAAGGACGTAGCTCTAATCGGAGGCGTGGCGCGAAACCCAGGATTCTTACCGCCTCTGGAAAAGGAGTTAAACACGAAAATACTTGTTCCTGAGCATCCTGAATATGTTGGCGCTGTTGGAGCTGCTGTACTTGCACTTGAAACGGAGGGAAAATAAATGAGTGAAAAATCTAGGGAGTTTTGGCGGTGGCGGGAATACAGGCACACAACGCCTGACATGGATTGGCACGACGCTAAAATGGTTACAGCTGGTGTCGACATAGGTTCTGTAGGCAGTAAAGCCGTTGTCATGGTTGACGGAAAACTCTATGCTTATTCGGTTATGAGAACAGGTGGAGTAAGTGAAGAAACAGCGATTAGAGTGATGAACTGGGGTCTTGAGGGAACTGGCCTGAAAAACAAAAATGTTCATTACGTTGTTGGCACAGGCTATGGAAGGGTGAACGTTCCGTTCGCCAAGAGAACAATAACGGAAATCGCTTGTCACGCTAGAGGAGCTCATTACATTTACGGGCCGACTGTTCGAACGGTGCTTGACATCGGAGGGCAAGACTGTAAGGCTATTAGATGCGACGAAAGAGGTAAGGTCATGTCTTTCCTTATGAACGACAAATGCGCAGCTGGAACGGGTAGAGGACTTGAAGTTTTTGCTGACTTGATTAGAGTTCCAATCGAAGAGGTTGGAAAGGCTTCATTAAGCGTCGAAAAAGAACCGCCACCAGTGAGTAACACTTGCGTGATTTTTGCAAAGGCTGAATCTGTGGCTCTACTGCGCCAGGGATGGCAGAAAGAAAAGGTTGCAGCAGCCTATCACCTCGCCATGGTTAACCGAATAATCGACCTGCTGAAAAGGGTTGGAATCGAAAAAGACTTCGTAGTCACAGGAGGAGTTGCAAAGAACACTGGCATAGTTGCCAGGCTTGAGAGAAACCTTGGAATTAAGCCCCTTGAGCCCAAGCTGGACCCAATTCTAGCCGGAGCCATAGGTGCTGCAATGTTCGCAAAGGCACTTCAAGAGAAGCAGTTAGGGTTGCGTTAAAAAAGGGATGTAAGATGAAGGCTCATTATGGCTATAAAGACGGGTCCGGAGACTACTTCATCATCGTTGACACTGACAAGTGTAATGGTTGCCGGAAATGTGTCGAGGCATGTCCTTATGACGTTCTTGAGCTTATTGAGAACGAATTCGACATTGAAGGGGGATTGATGGCGGCGGTAACAGAAAAACATCGAAAAAAAATCAAGTATAGCTGTGGACCCTGCAAGCCTGTGAGTGGTGAGAGAAAGCTTCCATGCGTCCTAGCGTGTGAGCCT
>JAOZHM010000270.1 GCA_026014845.1 Candidatus Bathyarchaeota archaeon | reverse complement strand
ACACACTCACGCTAAAAGTCACCGAATAGATGATGCCATCCACAAAGGAGTGAAGACTTATTCCCAACGCGGCTATAGGTCCTAGGCTTCCCTTTATACTACCAAGCTTGTCACACACATAGCCGCTAAGAAGTCGGTTGGTTACATGAAGAAATAGATATCCAGCTAACAGAAAAATAGGCGCTGCGTTCACGTTCATCTTAAAGGATTCAGGGATTATATGCAAAAATGACACGGATATAAGCACTCCAGAAGCGAAACACATGAAATAAGTTACTGACTTCTTACCCCATTCCTCGTATTTTCTTATTGTATATATCCCTATCGTAGTAGTCAAGCAGGCTAATAGGCTAGCTACAACTGCCCAGAATGGCTCAACCATCCAAGTCACCGATTATCTGATTTGACACATATTTTTTCAGGTTACGCTTGCCTCCTACACTTTGAGTCGCTGAAGATTTTCTTGTTGCATGGACATGTGTCGGGATGTCCATAAGTTCGGCAAATGGCATTGATTAAGTCTGCAGAACAATAGTGATCTATTTTGGATGCTTCTTCGCATGCCTTTTCAGCGTCATATCTCAAAAGCTTCACGAACAAAACTTCCAGAATTCGGTGTTTCCTTAGTAGTTTTTTGGCTTCAACGATTCCCCTTTCAGTGAGTTTAGCGCCGTAATAACGCGTGTATGCAACCAATTTTTTCTCAGCAAGCCTTTGAAGAGTTTCTGTTACAGTTGCCGGGTTAACTTTAAACGATTTCGCTAGAATTGTGGTTGTGGCTCTCTCATCTTCCTCGACTTGCCTTCTATACATAAACGTTAAGTATTTGCCCTCTTTTGGAGTTAGGCTTATTTTAGCACTCAAAGAGCATCGCCTAGAAGATGAATTTAGGTATTGCTTAAAAATGTTTGGTAAACCCTAAACTTTGCTTAAGGAAAAATCTGCAATATGCTTGTTCGCAACGGCTAGTTTTACCGTTTTTCTGCTGCTTTCCTCTTCAAAATCTTTAATATCCTAGATGCCTCGCGTGCACCATTGGCACCGGCAACATGTTTAGACTTTTCCAAAAGGATTTTGAATCCGCAGTATGGGCAGGTTCTTGTTTTCTGTTCGGCTTTAGCTGCCAACAAGCCGCCGCATTTGCTGCAAACAACTATTACGAAGGAGGCCAAAGTTTTTCACTTATCCGAAAACCTTTTCCACACTCTAGTAAATAACGCTAGTGCAAGAGGAGAATAAATGAGCAGCGGTGAAAAAGCGAAGAGCAAAACAAGGTTGGATTTAATCGAGTTGGCTAGGCAATACTTTAGAAAGAAAGGATACAAAGTTGAAAGTGAAACAACGCTGGAAGGTTACAGAGGATTATCAAGAAAATTCGATTTGATAGTTCAGAAGAGCCGTCTGGTTCAGGGAGTTTGGATTAGGGACTGGAAGAGAACAATAGGTGTCAACGTTGTAATAAATCTCGACAAGGCTTCTGAAGACGTAGGGTTCAAAAATCCCATATTAATTGGTGGAAAGTTCAGCGGCCACGCAAAGTCTTATGCGAACAGACGGAAAATAACATTACTAACAAAACGGCGAATGTCCCTAGGCATACGATAAAACTACAATCAAATCCTCAAAAACTCCTCCAGCAAGCCTTCACTTTCCAGCTTGCCCAGCCAATCGACAACGCCGACACAACATTCCTTTGAACCATTCAAAACATCCAAAACCTCATCAACAATCTCTTCCACATTTTTACTCGAAACGTCTAACTCACAAACTTTTCCATTTTCATAAACGTTCAAGGCTTCGCATAAGCAGACATCCAAAATTTCAGAAGCCAGATTCTCCCAAAGCTTACGTCCAGAAAAACCGCATTGCTCCATAAACTTTCGCAGTTCAACAGGATCACGCCTTAAAACAAAAACGTGGGTTGTAAGCTCTTTTGGAACAACGCTGACAGCATAATGTCCGTCAACAATGACTTCGCTCTTGTCGCAATCTTCAATGATTTGACGGATTTTGCGTCGCATGCGATTTTCGTCAACAATTATGGAGCCTCTTTTCTCATCTTTGCTTGAAATAAGATTTTGATGCAGAGCTAGCTCTGTTAAGTTCACATAAAAAGCGTTAAGTTTAGAGGCAAGCAATCGGGCAACAGAAGTTTTTCCAACGCAGGGTGTTCCCGTCACTAAGATAACGCGTTTAGACATGGCTCATCCATCTACACCATAGATAAACATGCAATAAAATAAGGTTTCCAAAATTTTTATTGCTGTCCAGCGCATTATTGTATTTGGGCTGGCGAGTTGGTGTGTGGCTTTCGAGCCTCTTAATGAAGGCTTGAGGAAACTCCGCCCCACGTGTAGAATTGCAACGTCCGCAAGGGCGTAAGGCGAGAGCCTTGGCTCCGGAGCAGAAACGAAACGTCCACCCAGCAAGTGCCGATGAAGCATGCTGAGTTGTTGAGAATGCTGGGTGCGAAACGGTGAAACGGCCGTCCTGCAAGTGGAAAGGGCAAACAGACGCTGATGAAGTGCTACCTGAGGCGCGGGTAGCCCGATTAGCTGAATGCCGCATTAAAACAGAAGGCGGGTTACAACCAACACGCCAGCCTTTTCTCAGAACCCACCAGCATCCAAAAAGGAAAACTAATAGACTATATGTGGCACTTAAAAAAAGAAGGACTCAGCGACGCAACAGTAGAAACAAAGTTTAAGATACTCAAACTAATGAGCAAGAACAACGTAAACTTAGACGACCCCGAAGCCGTAAAGCTCTTTATCGCAAGACGAGAAACATGGAGCAACGGACACAGACAAATAGCCGTATATGCCTATGACCACTACGCCAAAATGATGAAAATACAATGGACTGCACCCTTCTACAGATACAACCCATCAATACCATTCGTGCCAACAGAGAAAGAAGTTGACGCATTAATAAGTGCTTGTAGTAAGAAAATATCAACCACACTACTAGCATTAAAAGAAACAGGCTTCAGAATCGGCGAACTATGGAACTGCAAATGGACGGACTTAGACGAAGAGAAAAGCACATTAAAATGCAAAGCCGAAAAACATGGCAACCCAAGAGAAATTAGAATATCAGCTAAACTTATGAGTATGCTAAACACACTACCAAAAGCCAACGAATACATATTTTCCCACTCAAACCTAAACAGCCACCGATGGCGATACGACCGACAAAAAACAGCATTATCCAAAAAACTACAAAATCCAAGACTAAAACAAATCCACTTCCACACACTGAGACACTTCTACGCCACAAAACTGTTCAACGAAACCAAAAACCTAATACTCGTAAAACAAAAACTCGGACACCGAAACATCAACTCAACAATGGTCTATACCCACATAGTTGAATTCGACGAAGAAAGCCAAAACTACCACCACGCAACAGCCAAAGACGACAAAGAAGCAGGCGAATTAATAGACAATGGATGGACATACATCTGCACAACACCACAAAAAATAATGATGTTCAGAAAACGCAAATAACCCTCTTTTTTCTAACAATCAATCATTCTAAACCGTTGCTCACGTCGCTCCGCTCCGTTCGCACCAAAACACAATCGACAGATACTGTTAACTTGTTCATTATGAAGGCGTTGTTGCAGGTGGCTGAGTGGATTGTGTCTTGATCCGGAAGAATGCCACAGTGAGGAGTATCCAAGCAACCCAGAGAAGCAGGAAACCGACACCGATTATAGTCAAAATGGCGCCTATCAGCGTTAACAATCCTGCAGTGCCAAAAAGACCAACGCCCGTCTTTTCAGAGAGGATAGTCCATGATCTCCTTAAGAAGAGGCTTGCGATTACAATGAATATGAAGAGCACAACCAAACCTCCAATGATGGCTGCAATATGAGGCCAAAGAATATCCCAGGTCACCAGTTCTTCCCAGTTGATGCTTGAGAAAACTGTCGGGTCACTCCAGGCTGTAGAGATATCGATACCCACAGCAGACAAGAAATCAACTGCTGCCACCACAATCACGGCCACGGAAATCACTCCACCTATTATCGCCATGATAAACCCATAAAGTGCGTTGTTAAATATGCCTGCATCATTGTAATGATCCGATAATCCTTTCAAAGCTATCATTACAAGTATTAAGCCAATCAACCCTAACACGCCTGTGTAGGTGCCTAAGAAGGGACCAAGTACCATCAATAATGCTCCCACACCGCCTAAAATTTTGCTTGATTCTAAATCCATACGATAATCCCTCGCAGAACGGGTTAAGATCTTTCTGTATAAAAACTTTGCGCACGCGATCTAGTTTTCCTTAGGGATCTTATTGAAGCGCGCGCTTGGGTCGCTGTGGAAGTTTAAAGGAAAGTTTCTCGAAGACTCTCTTCCCTCAGCCTTCCGCAGTAGCCCAAAATAACTGGCTTACAGAAAAATAAGGGAAGTTTTAAAATGGCAGTCTAATTGGTCCTAAATGTCTTTCACGTCGTTTTAGGAATGCGCTATGTACGCCTGTTATGACAGCCATGACGGAAGCGGTTCCCTGCAGTTCCTTGTCAACTCTTGCTCCCCAGATGGTCTTCGCTTTTGGAGGGAGAGATCGTTTCATGATTTCAGCTGCGTGATTAACTTCGTAGAGGGTTAAGTCTTCTCCGCCAGCAACATGTATCAGTAAGCCACGCGCCTTTGTCACGTCTTCTATGTCGAGGAGTCGCCCGTTTAAGGCTCTCTCAACGGCTTGTTCAACGCGGCCTTCGCCTTTGCCCTCTCCGATTCCTATTGATGCGAGTCCAGCGCCCTTCATGATCGCTCTCAAGTCCGCGTAGTCTAGGTTGATTAGGCTTGCCGCGGTTATGGTTTCGGTTATGCCTTTGATGAATTTTCCAACTGTGGTGTTGGCTACGCCTAGCGCTTGTCTGAAGGGAAGGTTTCCAGCTATCTTGACAAGTCTATTGTTATCTATTACTACAGTCGTATCGCAAACCGATTTCAGACGGTTTAGACCTTTCTTCGCTATTTCCATTCTAGCTGTTTCAACGTCGAAGGGAAGGGTGACAACTCCTATGATTAGGCGTGGAGCTAATACATCTGAAAATCGTTTACGCAGGTCCTCAGCTAATGCAACTATAGCGCCTGTTCCTGTTCCTCCGCCTAAACCAGCAACCAAGAATATTATGTTCGCTTCAGATAGCTCTTTGACGATTTCATCTGCGCTTT
>JAOZHM010000269.1 GCA_026014845.1 Candidatus Bathyarchaeota archaeon | reverse complement strand
TAAGGTTTCTAATCGCGCACGCGATGGAAAGGTTCGCGTGCCTATTAAAGCCAATTTAAAATCGAAATTCTTTAATCTGTCTGTTACAAACCTATATCGGGTGATTCTATGAAGGCGTTTATTTCGGTTGATTTGGAAGGAATGCCGTACGTCGTCATCCCGGGTCACTTGAGTCTGAAAGGTTCATTGTATGGTGAAGCAAGGAAAATTGCCACGAAAGTCACACTAATCGTGGCAGAAGAGCTAAATAAAAATGGCTTTGATGAAATTGTTATTGCTGACAGCCATGGACCTATGGTTAACCTTCTGGTTGATGACTTACCTGCATATGTGGAGATTATCAGAGGTTTTCCTCGACCGGTTAGCATGGTTTCTGGGGTAGAAGGATGTGATGTTGCCTTATTTCTCGGATATCACGCAAAATTCGGCACCGCCAAATCCACATTCGATCACACTTACAGTGGAGGAACCATAAATAACGTTGAAGTAAACGGAGTTGCTGCGAGTGAATTTCTTATGAATGCTTACGCAGCAGGAGACTTGAATGTGCCTGTCATACTGGTTGCTGGTGAAGCTCAGCTGTTGAAGGATGATGTTAAGAAATATGCACCATGGGCTGAAACTGTAGCCTTAAAACGTTCTTTAAGCAGGGTTTCCGCTAAAAGTTTCAGCATGACAAGAATTGAGAAAGAATTGAAAGAAGCTGTTAAGGGAGCAGCAGCTAGCTTTAAACAAAATAAAGTCAAGCCACTAATAGCGAAAAGGCCAGTGAAAATGGGGGTAACTTTCATCGCAAGTCACTTTGCAGACGTTGCGGAATTGTTACCTGTGATAAACAGAATAGATGGATTGAAAGTAGAGTATACTGCTAGCAACATGATTGAAGCATACAAAGTATTCGAATTGTTGGTGCTTGCAGCAAGTGGTGTATCCGCACTTCTTGCAAATCTGAAATAGCACACTTCAACAATGTTTCAGTCTTGACGTTGTCTCTAGACCAAGAGTTTTATAGTTTTGCAAACTGCAAACGGGCAAGAAGAACACGCATAGTTGTCCCTATTTATTAACGGATAGAACTTTTCATTCCGAAATAACCAAAATTTCATCCTCGCCTCTAACACCCAACCCTAATTCCGCGGCGTGCTTGATCTGTGGAAACTCCCAAACAGACATGTTAAGTCTATTACTCGCATTATAACTCTTAAGAATTTTCAACGCTTCGACGTCTATGGCGATGCGGTCTCCGCTAGCTAAGATAGTGTTGGGTTCTTCTACACGCCCTACATCTGGTCCTCCGGTCACGAAGCATTTTCTTCCATCCATTATGATAAGGTGAGGATGAACACCCAAATTGAGTTCAGCTATCTTCTCTTCAAGATGTGCAGAGTGTAGGTCTCCTCTTAGCCTAAAATCGAGAAGACCAACCGACAACTTTAGGCTCAAAGAAAAACGAGCGAGTCTGTGCGTCTTCATGCAGGGAAGCCAAACAAACTTAGCGTCTTCCTCAAGAACGTCTTCGGCGATTGATATCTTCTTCCACCGCTTTCCTTCAATGTCTATGTTAATCCACTTTCGATCATCAAGAATCCTCACTTCCGCGCCGCATTCCTCGGCAGCCTTCAACATCCCCATTTTCTTCAAAACATTTTTCGTCGGCAACCAACGCATCCCAGAACTCTCAACAATAACAACGCTAGATGCTCCATTATCGTACAACAAAGACACAACAGCCTTCACGAACTCGGGATCACTTGAAGCGGGAAAAGGATCGTCACTATTGAAGTTCGGCTTCACAATAACTTTATCCCCGCCAGAAATTACTTTCTCAAAACCTCCAATCAAATCAACAGCTCTCTTAACAGACTTCTCAACGTCGGAAGACGCTATAACCTTGCTCACTAAAACTTTCCCATTTTTTACGAAAACGGTCTCTTTATCCAAACAGTCTCCCTTTTACGATTTTTATACAATCGAGTTCAACCACAAAAAGGTTGTCGCCCACATGGATAGAATTTGCTTCTTACCAGAATTGCGAGCGCACAAAAGGTAAATGTATGTAATTATATTAACTATTAGGTTAAAACATGTTGAAAGAAAGCGACACAAAAAATTCTATTACAAGCACGGAAATGTGTGCTTTAGAATTGAACGCTGAATATTTCGGAGTTTCCAGACTTCAGCTCATGGAAAATGCTGGACATAACGTGGCATTAGAAATTGCTTCAAGATTTAAACCAGACAAATCGGTTGCAATTTTTTGCGGTTTAGGAGGAAACGGTGGCGACGGCTTCGTTGTAACCAGACATCTTTCTTCAACAGGTTTTAAAGTTAAAGTCATCCTCGCAGGAGACGCTGAACAAATCGTTCATAAGGAAGCTTTGGAAAACTGGAAAGCCCTACAGTTCCTGAAAGAAAGCATTCCCATTCACGAAGTGTACGACAGCTCACTTATACCAGAAATAACCGCTGAAATAGTCATTGATGCACTACTTGGAACCGGCACAAAAGGAAAGTTAAGACCGCCAATCCTACAGTTAGTCAAAAAAATTAACGCCACTAATGCTTTCCGAGTGGCAGTTGATGTACCAACCGGAATAGACGCAGACACTGGTGAAGTCTTAGGTAAAGCTGTGAAAGCCGACTTGACAATAACTTTTCACAAAACGAAAAAAGGACTTGAAAACGCAAAAGGCTACATTGGAGAGCTAGTCGTTAAAGACATAGGCTTACCCAAAGGATTCGAAAATCTTGCAGGTCCTGGAGGCGTACTCTTCGTTACGAAACCACGTCCACAAGAATCACATAAGGGAGATTTTGGACGCCTACTAGTCATTGGAGGAAGTGAAACTTTTTCTGGAGCCCCAGCTCTGGTGGCTCTAGCTGCTTTGCGAGCTGGTGTTGACTTAACTTATGTTGCAGCCCCGGCAAAAACAGCCTATGCCATATCTTCCATGTCGCCAAATCTAATCACCATAAAACTTGAGGGTGAACACCTCAACCCGAGTAACGTACCTGGCTTAAATAGGTACATAGAAATAGCCAACGCAGTTGTTTTGGGGCCTGGTCTTGGTTTGCATCCTGAAACAAGAGAGGTTGTTAGGGCTATTGTTGAGGCTGTTGAAAGCACTGGTAAACCACTGCTCTTGGATGCAGACAGTCTGAAAGCCTTTGCAGAGTTCAAAAAACCTCTAAACGTGCCCTTAGTACTGACGCCTCACGCTGGGGAATACGCCGTTCTAACTGGTGAAAAACTGCCAGAGAATTTCAATGAAAGAGTTGCAGCGGTGCAGAGAACTGCGGCAGAGCTGGCTGCAGTGATATTGTTGAAGGGGTCGGTGGACATAATCTCTGACGGAAAAAGTTTCAAACTGAATTTCACTGGTAACGCGGGCATGACTGTTGGTGGAACTGGAGATGTGCTTTCGGGAGTTGTCGGTGCTTTCCTAGCTCAGCAAATAGATCCTTTTGAGGCTGCTGTTGCTGGAGCCTTTGTTAATGGTGCTGCTGGAGACTTTGTTTTTGAAGAGAAAGGTTACCACATGGTTTCAACGGATCTGCTTGAATGGGTTCCACATGTTTTAAATGATCCCATGAGTCACTTAAAGGTGCGAAAAACGAGTGCAAAAACCAGTTAGGATCATTGTTTACCACGCTGGGCAATGTGACCCCAAAAAATGCACAGCCTTAAAGCTTAAGCGCCATGGGCTAGTTCGCTTAGTAACTCAAATAAGGTTTTTACCGAAAAGAGCCGTCGTTCTTAACCCATTCTCAAAAATCGCATTTTCCCCTGCTGACAGGCAACGTGTTGAAAAATTCGGATTAGCCGCCTTAGACTGCAGCTGGGAGCATGCCGAAAAAGTCTTACTGAAACATGTGAGGGGAACATCCCGCTGCTTACCGTTTTTGATTGCAGGCAATCCAGTTAACTTTGGTAAGCCAACTAGACTCACTACTGTAGAGGCTTTGGCTGCAGCCTTATACATTGCTGGACTTGGAGAAGAAGTCAACCAATTACTTTCCATCTTTAAATGGGGACACACTTTTATCGAATTAAATGAGGAAAGATTAGAGAATTACGCGAAAGCGAAAGACAGCACAGAAATAATAAAATTGCAAGCACGCCTTATCGAAGATATGAAAACACAATAACGGTTGGGGAAAAGATGGCTGGTGACGAATTTCAAGTTAGCGAAGCGAATATTCTTTTGGTTCAAGGAGACATAACCGAGCAAGATACCGATGCTATAGTGAATGCAGCCAATTCAACCCTCATGGGAGGTGGTGGCGTAGACGGGGCAATCCACCGTAAAGGCGGACCAAAAATCCTTGAGGAATGCAAACTGATAAGGGCTACGGAATGGCTAGATGGGCTCCCAACAGGAAAAGCGGTCGTCACTTCAGGAGGCAATTTAAAGGCTAAATATGTCATCCACATTGTTGGGCCGGTCTGGCGTGGAGGCATCCATGGTGAACCAGAACTTCTGGCAGAAGCCTACCTCAACTCACTAAGACTAGCAGTCTCGAAGGGACTAAAAACTATAGCGTTTCCATCAATAAGCACGGGCGCATACAGATATTCAATAGAGAAGGCAAGCAGAATAGCGCTAACCACAGTGAAGGGGTTTCTAGAGAAAGAAGACAAACTCAACAATGTGGTATTCGTTTTATTCACTAAACACGACTTGGAAATCTACAAAGAAGCAGCAAAAGAAATTCTGTAGGAAGGCTGGCGTGTTGGTTGTAACCCGTCTTTATCCTTTGTAACTTCTTTACTTTCTGAGTGTTTTCTGTGGAAATCTCAGTTTTTTGGTATGGGAATTTACTGCGTTGTACTGCGTTTGTATGCAGAGGTTTATGGGAAATCTTGTTTTTTCGACAATGCTGTTTTTTTGATGTATTTATATACTGTGTTTTTTCGACTTGTTTGT
>JAOZHM010000268.1 GCA_026014845.1 Candidatus Bathyarchaeota archaeon | reverse complement strand
CCTAAACGAACAACGCTTGGTGTCATATGTCAATGTGACCCACAACGCGCGAGTCTTCTTTTTTCCTCGATCCTTTGGATTAAAGAAAATCAGATCGTCAGCCATTGAGCAAAGACCTTTGAACCGACGATATACCCTGAAGCGATACACGTCGTTTCCACGCTTTGCACATTTGACGGCAAAGAATTCATTTTTCCACTCTTTTTCATTATAACGAGAGAGAATCATATACTTATCGTCAGACACCCACACAACATACTGTTCAACAATCTCAGGAACAGAATAGTTGAACTGTAAATAGTCTCTGAGAAAAGCGTTGAGAGAAACCATTGTCTAGGCAAGCTAGGTCACCCTAAACGTCACAACAAAAAGAAAAAGAAAGAAAATTGTCTGATCTTATTTTTTCTAAAGCAAACTCAATCTTTTCGATTATTTATTTTATCAAGGCGTCTCTGGTACTTTGCATTCATTCTTTGGTTCTTCTTTATGGCTGCCTCTAGTTGCTTTTTGTAGTCTTCTTCGGTTACTGGAATTCCCTTTTCTTTGCAACGTTTTTCCATCTGTTTTTGACTTTCAAGTAATCTAGTCCATCTATCATCCGCAATCTTAGCCATGGCTTCAGCTTTGCTTATTCCCTCTTTCTCTGAAATTTCATTCATTTGCTGTTCAAGGGTTTCGTCAAAAGTAATATTCGGATTATAAGGTAAAGGATCAATTTCCGCCTCAGCTTTTACGAATTCCAAGAGTTTCTGTTGTTCTTTGACCGTGTTGTAAGTATTGACAAAATCTATTATTGGTTGGATTCGTGCAAATTCATTTTTGATTTTTAGGTTCTCTTTAGAGATTGTGTTGGTTATCGTTTGTTGGAGAGTTAGGTCTTCTTGAAGTTTAGATACTGCTTTTTGCAAAGTTTCAATCGTTTCAGTTTCAACTTTTGGTTTTTGTTGTATTGTCTGGAACTTTTTTAGGTCAATGAATTTCTTCTTTAGATTTACTGTTGTTAGGTAGGTGTCATCTGATTGTGCTATGGCTTTTCCTACTAGCTTTTTTCCTGCGGTTAATCCAATTCCCGAGTCGATTGAAGCTGAGAGTAACATTTTTCTAAAGCAGTGAAATGTTAGGCTTTTTTTGTTCATTGGGATTTTTGCTTTTTGGGCTAATCGTTTTAACAGTTTGCTTAACCATTCATCTGAGATGTGACTTTTTCCGTTAGATGGGAAAAGGTAAGGATTGCCTTTCTTTGTTAGTGTTGGAAGATAGACTTTGAGAAGGTCAACGGTTTCTTGACTTAGAAAGCCGTGTGCAACCACTTCTTCTTTACCGGTCATTGTGTCAAAAGGTATTGGAGTTTCTTGATCTAGCGAGGGGATGTCTTCTTTTTGGATTGCTATGAAGTCGCCTATTCTTAGCCCTAGGTCTGTCGCCATGCTTAGAATGACTCGTTCTCTGATGTCTGCGATAGCAAACATTCTGCGGACATGTTCTACTCTTAGCGGGAAACTTTTGGAGGTTTTTACTGTTTTTGTTACTTTGCTTCCTGCTCTTATTTGCACGGGCATTTGATAGAATCTGAATAGTTGCCTTATGCCAATTGTCAAGTTTCTTGCGCTGTTAGTCGCGAATCCTTTGTTTAGAAGATAGCCGTGGAATTTTTCGATTTCTTTTGAGAATCTTACAGCACGGTTTTTGTATTCTATTAGATTTTCTCCTGTTTTTTGTGTTAGATCGTCTTTTCGTTGATTTAGGATTTCTTCGGCGGTTTTTCCGTAGTATTCACGGAATTTTTTGATTCCTTGTCGGTAGCCTTTTCTTGTGCTCGGATTCTGGTAGGTGTCAAGAAACTTTTTAACGCTCAATTTCATTAGCCACACCTTCATTATTTCGTGTGGTATATCACTCTTTCCAAAAAACCGACTAATAGTTAGGGCTTCACCCGCACAATCCGCATTTTTCTGAAGATATATTCACGCGTGATTAGTGTTAAGATGTTTAGGTTGACACCAGTGTCAGTTTAGACTCATGAGAGAAGCTCGTTTTAAGGGAATAGAATCTTCTTTCAGAAACGAT
>JAOZHM010000267.1 GCA_026014845.1 Candidatus Bathyarchaeota archaeon | reverse complement strand
GGGTTGTTACTTCAACTGGGATGAACACCGAGTTTGGCAAAATCGCCAAGATGGTTCAAGTTACAGAAGAGGAAGAGACGCCGCTTGAAAAGAGAATGGCTCACGTTGGAAAATGGCTTGGAATATTTTGCGTTGCAGTATGCCTTTTTGTCGCAGCTTTGGGAATTCTACGAGGTTACGAGTTTCTTGATATGATCTTGTGGGGAATCAGCCTTGCAGTAGCTGCCGTTCCAGAAGCGTTACCAGCGGTTGTAACTGGTGCGCTAGCAGTAGGCATGTATAGAATGGCTAAAGAAAACTCCATAGTTAGAAGACTTCCAGCAGTTGAAACCCTGGGCTGCACAAGTGTCATATGCTCAGACAAAACCGGAACATTGACAAAGGGCGAAATGACAGTACAAAGAATCTACGTAAACGACAAAGCCCTAAAGGTCACGGGCGTCGGCTACGAACCAAAAGGACAATTCCTTTTTGAAGACAAAAAACTCGATCCAATAAAAGAAAAAGAGATTTACACACTTCTAAAAGCAGCAACCTTGTGTAGCGACGCAAAACTAGGAAAGGTGGAAGGAAGATGGGCCGTGAAAGGAGACCCAACGGAAGGAGCATTAGTGGTTGCTGCTGCCAAGGCAGGCCTATGGAAAGAAGAAATCGAAAAAGAAGAACCAAGAATGAGCGAGATTCCATTCTCTTCAGAAAGAAAACGAATGACCACAGCTCACGAAGTACACGGTGATGGCAAAATAGCTTACATGAAGGGTGCCCCCGAAATCATCTTGGAGAAATGCAAGGAAGTCTACACAAACGGAAAAGTACGTAAGTTAACTGATGAAAAACGCAAGCAAATTTTGGCAGTAAACGAAGCCATGGCAATACAAGCGTTAAGAAACCTGGGCTTCGCATACAAGGAGTTGCCCAAATCCACGGACTCCTTAGACGAAGAGGATGAAAATGACTTTGTTTTCTTGGGCATAATGGGAATGATTGACCCTCCACGGGAAGAGGTTAAAGACGCTATTTACATGTGTAACAAAGCCGGAATCAAAGTCGTCATGGTTACAGGCGACCACAAACTTACCGCTGTAGCAGTGGCTAAGGCATTGAATCTCGTAGGCGAAAATGAAGGCGAAGATGGAAAAGTCTTGACTGGAGTAGAACTGGACAAGATCGGCGATGAAGAATTCGGAAAAATGGTTGAGAATCTTGCGATTTATGCAAGGGTTTCTCCTGAGCACAAGGTTAGAATTGTGAAAGCTTTGAGAGACAAGGGGTATGTGTGCGCCATGACAGGTGACGGAGTAAATGATGCTCCAGCCTTAAAGATGGCTGACATAGGTATAGCCATGGGAATAACCGGAACAGAGGTTACAAAAGAAGCCTCAGACATGGTTTTGACAGATGACAATTTCGCAACGATAGTGAGAGCAGTTAAAGAAGGACGTGAGGTTTACGAGAACATTAAGAAATACCTAACATACCTGCTTCAGTGCAACATCATGGAGATTCTGGTGCTATTCATTGCTATGATGCTAAGCCCAGAACCACAATCAGCCTTAGCGCTTACTACAATTCAGATTCTCTGGGTGAACCTAACTACAGATGGCTTACCAGCCATCGCCTTAGGCGTGGATCCTGGCGATCCAGACCTGATGGAAAAGAAGCCAAGAGACCCAAAGGCCAGCGTTTTCACAAGAAACGTGAAAATCTATTTGATAGCAGTCCCCATATTAACAACTGCCTTGATGTTGATTGGCTACTTCTATCATGAACCATGGTTGGGAGGCAAAAATCTAATAGAAGCTCGAACACAGTTATTCACGAGTGTAATTTTAGTAGAGTTAGCTATTGCCATAACCGCCCGTTCGCTGAGATATACCGTTTTCAAAGTAGGTGTATTCAAGAACAAGTTCCTTTGGCTTGCAATACTTTCTTCTCTAGGCTTACAGTTGATCGTGCTTTACACACCACAGCTTCACAGCGTATTCGACATAACCTATCCAGAACTTAGCGACTGGATAGTGGCGATAGCTTTCACATTGATAACATTTTTCAGCATAGAGATAGGCAAGTTCATAACCAGCAGAAGAAGTGAGAGTTGAGAGGGCTAAGAAAAACTCACAATCAGAGTACATGAAGAGAGTTATTTTCAAAAAAAGGTGTGGATAATATGAGTGAGAAATTGGCGAATCCAGCACCCCTTGGGCTTATGGGCTTTGGAATGACAACGGTGTTACTGAATCTGCATAATGCTGGTTTCTATCCCCTTGACAGTATGATACTAGCAATGGGGTTAGCCTACGGTGGACTAGCCCAAGTGATCGCTGGCATAATGGAGTATAAGAGAGGAAACACATTCGGCACAGTTGCATTCAGCTCCTACGGATTATTTTGGTGGTCTCTAGTTGCTTTACTCATATTTCCTAAAATCGGTTTCTGGGATACTGTTCCGCCGTCTCCGCTTCAACCTGCATCCAACACTGCAATGGCTGCATACTTCTTTATGTGGGGGTTATTCACTTTCGTAATGTTCTTTGGCACGCTGAAAGCAAACAGAGCTATGCAATTCGTGTTTATGAGCCTAGCCATACTCTTCTTCTTACTGACAGCCAGAGATTTAACTGGAAACACAGCCTTAGCAACAATTACAGGGTATGAAGGAATAATTTGCGGATTAAGCGCCGTATACACAGCACTAGCAGAAGTGCTAAACGAGGTGTATGGAAAAACTGTACTGCCAATGTGATTTTCACTGAAAATTAATCATTGTTTTTCATTTAAAAACTGCACAAAACATATATAACCAAAATCTGGTTTAAGTCGCGATACCTATCTGGAAGGTTAAAAATATGCAGACAGAATCACTTCCGGTTGAATTAAGATATTGGCCAATAAAAAGGTACAGGGACATATACAAAAAGTCACTAGATGACATAGAGGAGTTTTGGGGGCAAGAAGCAAGAAAGCTTGAATGGTTTAGAACATGGGATAAAGTGCTTGACTGGGACCTACCATTTGCGAAATGGTTCCCCGGCGGAATGTTAAATGCCTCCTATCTATGTGTTGACAGACACGTGAAAACTTGGAGAAGAAACAAGGTAGCCATATACTGGGAAGGAGAAAAAGGTGAAGAAAGAACACTGAGTTACTCGCAACTTTACAGGGAAGTAAACCGTTTAGCATTTGCACTTCAGAAACTAGGCGTTAAAGATGGAGACCGCGTAGCCATTTACTTGCCAATGATACCCGAACTAGCTATTGCAATGTTAGCGACGGCGAGAATAGGCGCAATACACACTGTAGTATTTTCGGGGTTCAGCTCAATCGCTTTGGCTGACAGAATAAATGACACGGAGGCAAAAGTGCTCATAACGGCCGACGGCGGCTTTAGAAGAGGAAAAATTATACGATTAAAAGAGTTAGTCGACACAGCCCTAGAAAGCACACCCTCATTGGAGAAAGTAATAATTGTAAAGAGAACAGGCCAAGAAATCGGAATGAAAGAAGGAAGGGACCTATGGTACCATGAAATCATAAGAGACGCAGAAACAAATGTTCCTCCGCTGCCAATCGAAAGCACTCATCCACTCTACATTTTATATACATCAGGTACAACAGGCAAACCAAAGGGCATAGTCCACAGCACAGGAGGCTACCTAGTCTACATAAACTCCATATATAAATGGGTCTTCGACATACAAGAAGAAAGCGTATACTGGTGCACCGCTGACGTAGGATGGGTAACCGGGCACAGCTCCATTGTTTATGCACCATTGATGCATGGAGCGTCCATAGTTATACATGAAGGGGCACCCGACTATCCAAAGCCTGACAGATGGTGGGAAATAATCGAGAAATATAAAGTAACAATCTTTTACACATCGCCAACAGCTATAAGGATGTTTATGCGATACGGCGAAGAATGGCCCAAAAAACACGACCTAGAAAGCCTAACAATATTGGGCAGTGTAGGAGAATCGATAAACCCAGAAGCATGGATGTGGTATTTCAAGAAGATAGGTGGAGAACGCTGCCCCATAGTAGACACTTGGTGGCAAACAGAAACCGGAGGCGTAATGATTTCACCAGCACCCGGCATAGGACTTGTTCCACTAAAACCCGGATCAGCAACACTCCCATTACCAGGCATAGACGCTGAAGTGGTGGACGAGAACGGCAGGCCAACGTCTACAGGCGTAAGAGGCTATCTAATCATAAAGAAACCTTGGCCAGGCATGCTAATGACATTGTACCGAGACCCTGAGCGTTATAAACAGGCTTATTGGTCTAGATTTCCAAATGCTTTCTATACTGGAGACTATTGCATGATGGATGAGGACGAATACTTCTGGCTCTTAGGCAGAGCAGACGAAGTCTTAAAAATTGCAGGCCACAGAATGGGCACCATGGAACTAGAAAGCGCAATTGTTTCGCATCCAGCAGTAGCAGAAGCAGCGGTAATCGGCAAGCCTCACGAAATTAAAGGAGAAACCATTGTGGTTTTTGCCATATTGAAGCAAGGCTACAGCCCCAGCGAGGAACTCAAAAAAGATTTAACAGGACATTTAAGAAAAATCGTAGGTCCGGTTGCAACACCTGAGCAAATATATTTCGTTTCAAAGCTTCCAAAGACAAGAAGCGGCAAAATCATGAGAAGAGTTTTGAAGGCGCTGGTTTCAGACAAACCAATAGGCGACCTCACTACGTTAGAAGACAAGGCTTCCGTAGAGGAAGCAAAGCGAGCGTACGAAGAATTCAAGAGAATAATGACGCAATAAGTTTATTTCTCTAATACTACAATCAAAAGAGTTAAGAAAGCATTAGTTGGGATATGGTCTATGTCGTTTGAATTTTCGAGAGAGATACGAAAACTAGAGGTCAGATTTGGAGATTACATGAAAGCAGAGCAAGAATTTGTTGAACATGTGAAAGAGTGCATTAGAGTTTTTGGGGAGTTGATGAAGAATCTAGAGAAAAGAAACAAAACTTTTAGTTCCGAGGAAATTGAAAAACTATCACTGCTTAAGACAGAGGCTATCAAGTCTCTAGGTCAAGTGCTGAAAAGTGAAGGCAACATTGAACATGAGAAAAGTCACCTCCTCGAGTCTTACGGAGCACTAATTCTATGCCTAGATGAGGAAATTGAGAAAGCTGAGTCATAGTTGATCTAGACACGTGATAGTACTGGCCGAGTAGAATTAACGTCAACTTCAACAATCTTGCAGTTCTTGATTTCTTTGGTTTCTCCAAGCACGTCTCTAACGATAACCTTGTTGCGTTCCATCTTCGCATAAACTGCGTCTTTGAATACGACTTCTTCGTTAAGGATTACGGTGAATTCACACATTCTTCTTCCAACCTTAACTATAGTAAGTGTCAGCTTGGTTATAAAATTAGTTTTAAAAGCCATACAGGATGGTAGCTCAGATTCTCTTTTGTAATGGATTAACCCCTATATCTTTTAGGTTAGACACAAAGTTCATGATGATTTCGTTGAGACCACGTTTGTCATCAGGCGATGCCTGCTCTATTAGTAGCCGTTCTGGCTCTATTCCGACAACTTTGAGCCATTTCTTTATTTCTTCTATCCTTTTCTCAGTGATTGAAGCGCCCGAACCATAGTGGCAGTCTGAAGCGCGACAGCCAATGAGTAAGACGCCGTCTGCCCCAGTCCAGAAAGCTTGAAGGACATGCAGTTGGTCTACTCTTCCTACGCACCCAACTGGTACAACGTGAGCGCTTGGATGTTCTTCAAGCTCGTCGATGTTTACGTTGTGGCACCAGTTACAGATGAAAGCCAAAACATGTGGTTTATTACTTCTCCATGTTTTCGGGGCTTGCTTTATCGAAGCCAAGATTTTCTGGTTTGTGACGTTGCTCATGGAAATTGCCATTGCTGGGCATTCAACTGCGCATGTTCCGCAGCCCTTGCAGAGTGCTTCGTCAACTTTTGCCACGGATTTCTCAACTTTTATAGCTCCGTATTGGCAGACTTTTTCACAGTTGGTACATGCAATACATCCATCCTTATCCACTAGCACAAGATCTGACTCGCACATGTCTTCGATTTGAAGGCATTGAGCACACGGTCCACACAACAAGCATCTGTGGGCTTCTTTTATGCCATTTTCCACACTGAACCCGAGTTCAACCTCTTTGAAATTTCCGGAGCGTTGAGGTGGGACCAGACGCGGCACGGGTTGTCTAGGCTTTTTCTCTAGCAGTTTTTCGTCTGTAACCCATGTCGTTTCGGAGATCTTTTCCTCTCTTCCTGCTCTTAAATCGAGGCCCCTGAGGTAGCGGTCTATGGAAACTGCGGCCCTCTTGCCTGCAGCTATGGCTTCTATCACTGACGCTGGTCCTGTGACAACATCTCCTCCAGCGAATACTCCGAGCATTCTTGTTTCAAGCGTGACAGGGTCAACTATAATCCTGTTTCTTTTTGTGATTTCAACTTCCTTAGGTAAGAATGATGTGTCTGGCGTTTCCCCTATTGCCAGTATAACTGTGTCAACTGGCACCGTGAACTCTGAGCCTTCGACAGGTATTGGGCGTCTTCTACCGGAGTCATCTGGCGGTCCTAAACTCATCCAAAGGCACTCTACTAAAACAAGTTTCCCATTTTTGCCAATGAATCTTTTTGGGGAAGCCAGGAAATGAAGGTTAACACCTTCAAGCTTTGCCTCTTCAACTCCCTGGTAATGCGCAGGCATCTCCTTCTCTGACCGTCTATATATTATGGTTACCTGACTGGGACCTCGGCGCTTTGCAGTTCGGGCCACGTCAACGGCGACGTCTCCTCCGCCTATGACTGCCACTTTGTCTCCAAGTTCGATGTGCTTGCCAGACTTTACGTCTCTTAGAAATTCAAGGGAGTGGAGAACGCCATCTAGGTTTTCTCCTTCGATGTTTAGTTTTAGGCATTGCGGGGCACCGGTGGCTATGAAGACTGTTTTGTAGCCTTGATTGAGCAGATTGTCTATCGTTATGTCTTTGCCTACTGTGGTGTTTGTTCTTGTTTCTACACCT
>JAOZHM010000266.1 GCA_026014845.1 Candidatus Bathyarchaeota archaeon | reverse complement strand
TTTCTTTCATTTTCTTCAAGCCTTCGGTTCGATCGATCTTTCCGACTACAATATCTGGCGAACTCGCTAAGGTCATGGGCTTCTATGCGATACTTGGTTCCATCATGGTCATATTAACGCTTGCACTAAGAGAGAAGGTCGACAAGAAAGCAGGAGCGTTGTTCATTGTTCTATACTTGCTTTCCTACGCAATGCTGCGCGTAACCTAGAATGCGCGCGATCGATCTAAACCCTTCATCCTGATGTTATAAGAGGAGGTACAGCGCCATTAGGTAAAAGGTGGCGACCACGAGTTGGATCGTGCATACAGTCACGCCTATTTTGGCGTACTCTTTTATGGATACGCGTTTCTTCTTTCGAAGAATCTTCAAAGCAATGATGGTCGAAGACGAGCTGAAGGGAAAAAAGTTCGCGCCTAGACCTATACCAAAGATGAGAGCCCACCAGAGCAGGGACGACCCAGGTCCCAATAGACCAGCAGCGTCGTGGACCACGGGTATGAGGACAGCCGTTGCAGGGATGTCAACTACGAACGCTGAGGACAAGCCAGCCACCCAAAGCATAGACAAAATGGACAAAGGGACGTTTCCCCTAGTTCCACTTGTGAACAGAGCCGCGAGCATGCTCAGAACTCCAACCTTATTGAGTGCTCCAACAATTATGAACAATCCCATAATGAATAAGATGGTGCTCCATCCTACCTTGCGTAAGGCGTCCTCCATGTCAACCCCTGTCACCAAGAGCATGAACACGCTGCCCGTTATCGCGATAACCGGTAACCCAACTCTAAGCAGATCACCTATCGCAAAGAAAGTTAGCACTGTGATCATGAGAGCCACAGATCTGTAGAATTTCCCTCTGTCTTTAATCACACTCCACTCATCAAGAGACTCCATAGATGCATGCGCGACCCCAGCTTTCCCCATTCCAAAGACACGTTTAAATACGAAAAAAGTTACACCCAGAAGAATTAGTGAGAGGGGACCGGACACCGCGAGGAAGCCAAGGAAGCTGATTTCGGCGGCTACACCAATCATAATATTTGGTACGCTACTGATCAAGAACACAAGTCCACCGAGGTTCGCTAATATAGACTCGATAATCATGTAGGGTTTAGGGTCTAGGTCTAGGTCCCGAGCAATCCTCATCGTCAGCGAGCCCATGATCATTATAGCAACTATATTGCTGAGGATAGCCGAAAGCAGAACCGTCAGAAACGAGAGGTAAATAAGCAATTTAAAAGGTTCGCCTCTGCTTGCCTTCATAACTTTGATCGCTAAAAAATGGAACATCCCAACCGATTCCACCGCTCCAGTCATGATAAACATACCGATTAGGATGGCGATCGTTTCGAAATCTAAGAACCCAGCTAGAGCCTCATAAGAAAAGATACCGAAAACCTCTCCCAGACTCGCAATAACAACAGCGCCTAAGAGAGCTGCCAGGGTTCTATTGATCTTCTCCGTAAATATTAACACATATGTGCACACGAACACCGCGGTAAACACACTGACAATCAATAGAGGATACTGCATAGTTTTCGCCTCTTTTATGAACTAAAGTATGTTCCTAAAATCCACGACGCAAAATGCATGCATGCATTATGGGCAACCTCGCTTTTAAAGAAAGCTAGGTGCTCTTTACGGTAGTAAACATTATCTCGTCAGATCTTCAGATATCCATTCTTTCTTAGTCACTTGGCTTGATTTCTTTTATATCGCCATATGATCGTTCGATAGGTGATTCACAGAACCTTAAAGTATATGTTATGTGCATAGTTGGAAAGTCGGTATATCGCGCGCGCGCTTTATAATAGTATTAAAAAATTGATTTTCCAGAGCAAAACAAACATATTAAACTATAAAAAGGGGTAGGGGTAGCTTACGAAAACAGTCATGAATAAAGATATTAACAGAATTGATCAAATGCGTGATACTGTTAACTTATGATCTGTATACCTAACACTACAACGCAGCCATAACATGATTAGTTCTAATCTCTTCAGGTTGTGCCAAGAAAAGAAATAAATCCATGTTGCCCTAATGAAAAATAAAAAATTTTTCCCCATACGTTTACCTACTA
>JAOZHM010000265.1 GCA_026014845.1 Candidatus Bathyarchaeota archaeon | reverse complement strand
TCTTGCTTGTTCGGGATATGCTCAATAGCCTTTTTCTTATGCGTCACATGAAAATAATGTTTCCCGCCTCGGCTACCGTCGAAGGGAAGTATTTCTCCTGCTTTGTTTCTATACCAACTTTTCAAAGCTACAAGCACAATAGCAGCCACGTTTGGGTATTCAGCAATTTTGGTTTGAACATACTTCCAAGCCAAGTCTCTAGCTTCAAACTTGTCTAGTGCGCGCCACTCTTCTGGTTGCATATTTATTGCTGTGCAAAATTCTCTTAGTCGGTTGCTGAATATTCTTCTAGTGTTCTCGGGTCTATTTTTTAGCCAGTCTTCCACTTCAGAATGTTGTTTTATGAACTGTTCCCATTGTTTCTTCATTTTAATCGTTAAAGACTATACGTACTATCACGATAAAAGGCTTTTGGTATGGGCTACTACCAACATTCACAATAAACTGCAAAACTTAACTGGTTCTCTCCCTACGAAGATTTCTAGTTCTCCACGAATACTTACCGATGGTTGTTGTTTTTCCATAACCGCATGCTGCACATCGCCTCTTTGAAACATGATACGCTCTTTTCCCGCATCTTCTACACCGTATGTGAAGAGTTCTTCGGCCGCGTTTACCAAAGGATGGCGTTCCTTTCCCCAAAAATTTTCACCTTGGTGGAGGTGAAATGAGAACAACATTGTCTCCGCGAACTATTATTAATCCTAGCTTCTTCACATCTTCAACATTTGTTGTATCTTCAGTTTCCTCTAAAACCAGATTCAGATGCTGGTCAAACCCCTTTAGTCTTCCACGCAGACCTTTTCCACCTTTCAATCTCACGATTACCATTTTTCCAAGGTTTTCCTCAAGGATTTCGGTTGTCATTTCGCTCATTTCAGACCCTCGAACTATATCTGTGCCTGTTCATACTTAAACTTATACGATTTAAACCTATCTGAGAGAGAAATACAATGCAAGAAAAAGTGGAAGATAGTGCGCCGTGTTTTCTTTATTATGCTCAGAAAAATCTGCGTTTCTTCTTTTCTTCTTCATGTTGTTCTGGGGATTGTACAGGCTCTTCGCCTTCAACAGGAGCCACGGTTACGACTAGATCCGTTTTTTGTTCTTCTTCAACCTTCTCCGTGCCTTCAGGTTCTTGTTCCTCGATTATTTTGGAAGTTTCTGGTTCCTTCAATTCTTCTTCTAGGTCGCTTTTCTTGGACTCCAGCTTTTCCACAGCTTCATGTTTTGCCTTAATTTTTTCTTCCAGCTTTTGGATTGCCACGTTGACTTCAAGTGTTTTTACGTCTTCTTTCAGAGTTTTCTCTTTTTCCGTTAGTGACTGGAACTCGTTTTCCAATTCTTCCTTTTTCTTTTGCAGGTCTTCAGTTTCTATCGACAAGGCCAAACTGTCCTCACCAACTCGTATTTTGGCTACTACGAAGATAATTATGTTATGAAGGCAGAATCTGAGTTTGTTATACAGAAATATAGACAAGATCAAAAACCTCGAGCAAAGTATAAAATAGTTCCCTAATTAAAATGCAATGTTAGTGATGTCTGTGAGTGGGAAAGATGTTCTGGAAAAAATGAAACGAGATGAACTAGTGTTATCTATGAGTTTAAGAGTTGGTATGGGAAATCCATCGATCGAAGTTGCGAGCAAACTTGGCTTTGACTATGTGTATTTTGACTTTGAACATGGTGTTCTTGAGGTTGAAACTTTCGCGCAACTGATAAGAGAGGCTCGCCTCGCTGGTTTGATTGCTTTATGTCGAGTACCTGAACTTGACGCAGCTTTCGTTAATCGGGTTCTTGATGCTGGTGCCAGCGGCATTGTTTTCCCACATATAAAGTCGAAGCAAGATGCAATGAGGGCTGTGGAATTAACAAAATACCGCACTCCAGAGACTCCTGTGGGCAAGCGTGGTTTTGAACCTGCTTATGGACTTCCAAAGCGTGATAATGAGAGCTGGAACGAGTATTTCAAGCGGGTGAATGAGGAGACGTTAGTCGGACTGATGATAGAGGACAAAGAAGGCGTTGATAATATTGAGGAAATTCTTTCGGTCGAAGGAATAGATTTTGTTTTTATAGGCAAGATGGATATGGCGTTCTCTTATGGTGTTCCTTTCACACCGCGGGCTGGGAGGGATGACCCTGTTATTGAGAAAGCTGTCTCGAAGATCTGTGTTGAATGCAAGAAGAGAGGAATACCCGTCAGATTCAGTGTCGGTGTAGCTCCAGAGGAGGTTGTTGAGAACGTGAAGAGATGGCTTCCGAAAGGAAGATCTCACCTATTCATGGTGAATGATGTAACTCTGCTCATGCAAGGTGCTGAGCATTATGTGAATACACTGAAGAAAGGCTCAAAAAAGTATACAGCGAAATAAACGATAGAAAGCCTTACATTCTAACGACGAAAAAACTGTTAGAGGTGAGGCATTATGTGTTCAAATAATTATCCAAAAGAAACGGCACAGTACGATACGCGTAGCGAAGGGATCGCTTCAACTAGAAAGATCTTAGACAGAATCGCAAAAACTGCCTACGACAACGATAGAGCATACGAGGGCTGTACACGTTGTGTGCTTGCTGCACTTCAAGAGCATCTCCATCTTCTACAAGATGACAAGGCGTATAGAGCTGTTTTGAAGGCTAGCACGGCTCTTGCTGCGGGAGTTGCTCGTAGAGGGGAGACGTGCGGTGCTTTGACAGGCGCTGTAATGGCGGTTGGCTTGGTTGCAGGTGCTGAGCGTCTGGATGATGCTGAAGGTTATGTGAGGGCGATGAAAGTTGCGGTAGAAGTGTTTGATAGATTTAGAAAGAATTATGGAACAGTGAAGTGTTTTGAGATTCAAGAGAAGCTTTTTGGGAGGCACTATGATTTTTTTAATCCTGAAGATGCTGAAGCTTGGTACAGAGATGGTGGCCTCGATAAGTGTCCTAGTGTGTGTGCAGTGGCTGCAAGAATAGGTGCTGAGGTGATACTTGGATTTCGAAAGCGAAAATGAATGATGAAAATTAGCAGGTTTCCGCGCGATAAATTTTAGACCCCCTATATTTTTTCAGCATTCACTGGTATTTGGAGTTAAATGGGACAAAGAAAAAGGAAATTGTGATGAGATTTTCACTGGTTTAAAGCTCTGAAGAGGAGGAAGAATTCGGCATGTGCACGCGTGCTTTATCTGGTTACGTGTCACTGGTTTATTCGTATCGAGTCAAGTAGAGTGATTTACTTGCTCCTTTTTTTCTTTCTTCTCGGGAAACAGTTTCTAACGAGTTGATGATGATGAACTCTACATTTTCATGTGACTTTTTTGCATTGATTAAGGCGGATTTAGATAAGGCTTTGCTATGAGTATTTTCATCTTGAGTTTTCAATTCTTATCCCTCTGTCCATAGTACTGGTTACTAAATATTTGATTTCAGAAGACAGAATCAGTATTTTAAAATTGAATTTCAAATTCGTAAGAGCTCTGGTCAGTCGTAGCCTTTTTTAGTGATTGTCGCGCGTTGCTGACTTCTCTTTAATATTGATTATAAGGAGTCCTGAAGCTGTAAACCCTATTAAGGTTCTGTAAATGAACGTTGTTTCTGGACATACATCCCACAGAAAACCAAGCTCGCATGTTAAGTTCTCATTTAAATCTTTTTTACATTTAACAAGCCTTGTCCATTATGGTCAATTGATATATTCCAGCATTTTTAGAAATGTCTTTGGCTGCGCTTTCGGAGTATATGCTGTCTATTGCGTTTTTCATGTGTGTTAACACTACGTTTGAAGCTTTTTTAACGGCTTGTAGGTCAATTTTTGTGTTTTTCTCGTTTGGGTTTGGACGGTTCTCTTGTTTTTTGATGATGAAGGAATGATGTACAAGCGTGTAGGCTGTTAAGGCGCCTAGGAGATTCATGAATATGTCTGCTACTCCATTCCAAAAGAAGACGTTTATTACTCGTGGAGTGAATTTTTCAACAATCTCTTCTAAACCTTCCCAAACGAATCCTACGAAGATGCTTGAGTAGCATATGAATGGAAGCTCTGCTTTTGTCTCGAAGAGTGAGATTTGGTGACTGAGTTTTGTTGAGCCGAGTATTGTTAAGGCTTTGCTGTATGATGTGTAGGTTATGAATGTTCTGTAGGCTTTGATTACAAATAAGCCTA
>JAOZHM010000264.1 GCA_026014845.1 Candidatus Bathyarchaeota archaeon | reverse complement strand
GTTTGCACTCACTCCAGCAAGTTTAAGCGGTAGATTTTTTGCTTTTAACACTTCGTTCATATACATTGCTGCCATGGGATGCTCCGAAGTCGCAATTAAGTATAAATCTTCATTTTCAACCTTATACAGGTCGCTTTCGAAATCACTTAATGCCACGACACCTTCATAGGGCTTGCGTCTCATGAGAAAGGGCGGCTGTATTGGCGTGTAGCCTTTCTTGATTAGTTCTTCTAGAGCAAAGCTCATTAAAGCCATATCAAGCAGAACGCTTTCTCTTTTCAGGTAGAAGAATCTGGATCCGGCGACTTTTCCAGCTCTTTCAATGTCCATTATGTCTAGGTTTAACCCCAAATCTATATGATTTTTAACAGGAAAGCTGAACTTGGGTATTTTACCCCATGTCCTTATTGGAATGTTATCATGTTCATCTTTGCCCAGTGGAACTGATTCGTGCAAGAGGTTTGGAGTCTGCATGAGGCAGTAATGCACTTTCTCTTCGTACGCATTTACTCGCTTTTCCAAAGTTGTGATTTCTGTGTCAATTTTTTTTGCCTTCGAGATTTTGTCTTTGGCATCTTCTCCTTTCTTTCTTAATGTCGCAATTTCTGTTGTCATTAGTCTTCTTTCATGTCTAAGCTCATTCAATATCGTTAGGAGTTGTCGCCATCTCTTATCATACCTAATAAGCTGATCTAGCGTCCTCAGGTTTTCAGGGTCTCCCCTCTTCTTCAGATTGTTCCTTACGAGTTCCGGACTTGTACGGATAAGTTTAATGTCCAGCATTTTATCACTTACATTCTGCTTGTTTGCAGGTTAGTCTTCTAAGCTTACAATAAATTGTCTATTTAATCTTACGATTAAGCTTGGAAAAGAGTGGTTTTTCACTTAAGCTTCTTTGCTGTTTGAAGGGTTTTTTCAGCTATTGAGACGCAGAATAGTAGGTCGTCGATTGTAGCGATGAATGTTGGAATCTTCCTTGTGCATTTTATGTATGTGACAACATTGTTTCCTTTACTCGTTGTTTCAATGGATAAATTAGGTGGTGCTTTGAAGTTGTCTGGCGAAACAGCCTTTGCAACAGCTTCTGCGTCTTTTGCGTCTTTGTACTCTAGTGTGATTTCAGCTTCCATTTTTCTCGCCTTTCAGCTGTTTTCCAACAAGTTCATCAACAAGTTTTATGAAGAGCTTGATGTTCTTTATGGGAACTTGTGCTCCTGCTGCTATATTGTGTCCTCCGCCTTTTCCTAGAAATTTTTCAGCAGCAATCTGCATAACTTGTCCAAGGTTAACTCCCTTGTGGGTTACCATATCTACTGTTCTTGCCGAAAACTTCGCTATTTCTTCCTCTTTCACATTGGCGTACATAATTAACGGTTTTTCAGGATTTGGAAGACTTGATGAAAGAATAGATGAGATTGCCCCCACTATTTTATCTTCTAGGAAGTCTTCACCGTGAACAACATATATGTTTTGTAACTCCTCCATTCTCTCAGGTTTTTCCATAACCCATCCAAGATACTTGCCGAGTGTTCTTCTGTACTCTCTTAACACCTTGTTTGCTTCTTCGAGGGCTGAGCCTCTGTCACCCATGCACACGGCTACGCCGAGACTTGGCTTGTTCATGCGCCCAGTTCCGTTAAGCAAAACAGAGAATTCCCTTGCGTCTCTAAGAGGGGTCCAAGGTTCCTCACGGCTTAAAATGTAAACGTGTCCAATAAGATTTGAAACTTCATAGTGTAAACCTTTTGATAACAAATAGTCTGCAAGGGCTGAGCACAACCTTTTCTTCTCTTCTTCAGAAAGATCCCTTAAAGCTCGCCATTTGTCGCCGCGCTTCGGTTTGATGTCTAGGCTTACTAGAAAGGCTAGGCTCTTGTCTTCTTCACCGCTTATGCCCGGGATAAACGGATTGGTTGTAGACGCCAATGTTCTGTGAATCGGACGTGTTTCTCTGCCGAAAAATATCAGGTCTTTTTCAACAGTTAAAAGCCCCGTGCTTTTTGCGTCTTCAACTATTTTTTCGTTTAGCCCTCCAAGCATTCGCTGGTCATATTTGTCTTGCATGTCTCCAAGGGCTCCAACCACAGCTATGGGTGCCGAGTCAATGTTAGCCTTATCTATTGCTTTAGCTGCGAAATAAGCAACGCCTGAGCCGCTAATGTCCCGTGCTCCATCTATCTCATAAAGATGCGGGTTCACATGCACAATATTGGCTGTTTTTTCTCCACTTACTTGGTGGTGGTCCAGAATGACGATTTTGAAATCCGAGAGCTTCTCATTTAACAAGTCAATGTAACCGCTTCCCAAGTCTGTGAGAACTATGAGTTGCGGCTTTTCTGACAGCATTTCCTCTATAGTCTTGTCGTTAATCCACTGAGTTATCCTGATGCGAAATCTTGCGTCAAGCCTAAACAAGGCTCGTCCAATGATTCCAGCAGCCGCAAGACCGTCAGCATCTAAATGCGAAAAAACGTGGATAACCCCGTTTTCCTTAACAGTTTCCAATATTGTTTTAGCAGCCTGTGAAGCTGAATCCAAGAAATCCGTGATTTGCTTCTCGTCTAAAGCCATAGACACCACGATTAGGCTAGAGAGTCTGTTTTATTTAAGAATGACTATACGCTCCGCGAATTTTTTCCAGTGAAGAAAATTCTAGCCCCTATAGTTTTTAACATTGAAACCTATTGAGCAACTTACTAGACTATGGTTACTGTTTTTGCTTGGTACTTCCAGTTAGGCGGCAAAATGCCTTTGCGTTTGTAATATCTTGAGAGTTTGCGGATTTTTGCTTCAACAACTTGAAGAGATCTTCTATTGTGAAGGTCTTTTCTGTTTTTCTCAAGGTGTGCAGTAAGACTTGCAGCCTTTTTCAACAAGTCTCCAAGGTCTTCAGGTATCGAAGGTGCAAGCTCTGCCTCCTTGAGTATTTGCGTTATTGCTTTTCCAGTGAAGGGTTTAACCAATGGAATTGCATATTGGTCTCTTAGGATTGTTCCTATACGGCTTGGAGGATGGCCGTCTTTTGCTAGTTTAATGACTAGGGCTTCTACTTCTTCTGGCTGGTATTTGCACCAGCTTGGAGGACGTTTGCTGGCTGGTCTTGTTGAATGGGATCTTCCTTTTTTCTTCTTTGGCATTGCTTGTCCCTTTGAACTCTGTATGAGCGAGTGAAGACAGATATTTAAAATTATTGATCAAATAATTTTTTGTGATTTTGTCATGGCGATTTGTGGTGCCATTCGGCGAATTTTCTTAGAGCTTGAGCCCTGTGGGAATACTTGTTTTTCTTCATGATGGTCATTTCAGCAAATGTTTCGTTGCTCTCTGCTGGTTTGAATATGGGGTCAAAACCAAACCCTGATTCACGTTTTCCTCTTCTTTCCTCTTTTGCTATTTCTCCGGCAACTTCCCCCTTGAAGTATATTGGCGACTTTAACTCTGCTGAATAGTATGCTATTACTGAATGGAATGTAGCCTTTCTGTTTTCGATGTTTTCCATAAGTTTCAGTAAGCCCTTGTTGCCTATTGTTCTATAAACATAAGCGGCGTATGGTCCTGGGAATCCGTTTAACGCGTCTATGAATAATCCTGCGTCTTCTACTATCAAGGGCAGATTGCATCGTTTAAACGCGTCCAAAACACTTGTTTTTGCGATTTCTTCTAGGTCGTCGCTTTGAATCTCTAAGGCTTTAGCTCTAAGCATGCCCACTGCTATCTTATACTCAACCAACACCTTGCGGGCTTCGTCAAACTTGTGGATGTTGTCTGTTGCAAAAAATATGACTTTTCCTTTCAATTGAAAATTCATTTTGCCTCACGACTTTCTGTCAGCGCCTTCAGCTGACACAGTGAAGTACTTTTTCCAGTTTATCTGCGTTATTTCCAGGATGTTACCATCTGGGTCCGTGAAGGTTGCTTGTTTTCCGCCCCAAGGTTCCTCATGCAATTCTTTGATGAAATTTACTCCCCTATTCTTCAGTTCCCTGTAGACTTTTTCCACATCATCTACAAGAAACTCCACGGAAGGCGACAATGGACTTACTTTTTGTCCTTCTGTGATTTTTGGTGCTAATCCGATTTCCACTCCACCACATTCAAAGCCAACATAACTTGAGTATTCATACTTCTTTTCTAGGCCTAATGTTTCTTCATAGAATCTTGCCGCTTTTTCTAGATTTGAAACATGAAAGGTTATGCTCCAAACAGTTTTTATCATTTATCAGTCACCTTTTCTTTCAGCAATATAACGTCCTCTTCTCTCTATCTGCTTGATTTTATCTAAAACGTTTTTCGCAGTTTCAGAGCCTAACACCTTAGAATAGCCCTCAATCACAGTGTCAAAACACTCTTCTGCGAATCTGAAATGTGTGCTTTGCAGAGCCCTCTTCATAAGGTGCAAATCAACTCCTCTGGCCTCCAGTTCCTTTGATTTTTCCCCAAGTCCGAAGTCCACGAAGAAGATCTTTCCTTCAGAATTGAGAATCATGTTTGATGTTGTCAAATCGCCGTGAATTACTCCGTTTTTATGAAGTCTACCTATTAATTCTCCGATTTTAAAGCATAAATGCTGTCTTTCGCTCTTAGAAACTTCGCTCAACAACTGTTTTACTTGTTTCCCTTCTATGAACTCCATTATGATTGTGGCGTTTTTAACGTCAACCAGAAATATTGTGGGTGTGGGTACTCCAGTTTTTTTGGCTTTATGGATTAATTGGGGTTCATGAGTTGTTCTATAGGTTTTAATCTGTTCATCTAGTTCTGATAACCGATATTTCTTTGGCAAACGCTTTTTCATCATCACCTTTCTACCGTGCCAATCTGCAAGATATAAACTGGCTTCTGCGCCCTTCTTAACTAAAAGTGGCTGTTTTATTTCACCCAAGGGACTTCAACCTCATCAAGCCGCCACCTCAACTTTACAAAGCTTTTCTCAATCGGTGTAACAACACCATGCCTGTAGGCTAATACGCCTGTCCACGCAATCATGGCACCATTATCAATTGCAAATTCCTTTGGCATAACAGAAAACTCAGCGTCGTGCTCTTCTGCTATAGCCTTAATCATTGACTGCAGTCTTTTGTTGGCTGCCACTCCACCAGTCAACAACACTTCTTTTTTCTCTATGTGTGCCAAAGCCCGTTCAGTAACCTCAGTAACCATGGAGAACACTGTTTCTTGAAGACTGTAGCATAAGTCCTCAAGCTTGTGCTCTCCCTTTTTGAGTAGATTAATAGCGGCAGTCAATAAGCCGCTGAAGGACATGTCCATACCCTTAACCGTGTAAGGCAGATGGATCAGCTTCTTTCCATTGGCAGCAAATTTCTCAACGACAGCCCCAAAAGGCTCACCAACCCTTTGACGCAGTCCAGCCTCTCTCGCAAAAACATCTAAACAGTTTCCAAGGGCAACATCTAAAGTCTCGCCAAAAACCCTGTAGCGACCAGAATCAAACGCTGAAACTATGGTGTTTCCCCCAGAAACATACAACGTAACCGGGTCCTCAGCCCCTGTTTTAAGTTTTCCAATTTCTATGTGCGCAACACAGTGGTTAACCCCCACGAGGGGGATGTCCAGATAAGAAGCTAGGGCTCTCGCCACAGTTGCGCCTGTGCGGAGACATGGACCGAGACCTGGACCTTGAGAGAATGCTATGATAGACAAATCCATGGGTTTTATTCCTGCTTTTTTAAAGGCTTCTTCTAGGACTTTATTTGCCACTTTTGCGTGGTGTCTCGCTGCCTCTCGTGGATGTATCCCTCCTTCTGGCGGAATGTAGGCGCTTATAATGTTTGCCAATATTTTTCCGTTGAATGTTGATATTCCGACGCTAAAGTCATCCGCTGTTGATTCGATTCCTAGACAGTAGGATTCCCTGGTCTTTTTTCCCTTCAATTTTGCCACCCTTCAACATACACATTTTTATTTAAAACCACATATATATTAAGGTAGAAAGCTTGGATCTGATAAGAATGCCGAAACGCACTGAATTGGAACAAAAAGCCTTGCAATTCATAATAAACAACGCTTGTCAAGGTGTGCTCCAGACGGAGCTATGGCGAAAACTGGGGGGGAGCAGTAGAGAAGGCTCAAGAATAGCCCTAAAGCTGGAGGGTAAGGGACTAATCCGCAGAGAAAAGGAACTCTGCAACGGAAGATGGACCTATAGGCTTTATCCAAAAAGGCTCCCAACATCAATAGATTCTATATCAGACTGTCCATGTTTAATGTGCCCAGAAAGCCCAAGATGCGGCTCGGCAAGCAATATTTCACCGCAAAACTGCGAAAAACTCACAGAATGGCTTTTATTTCTAACCGAAGACGAATCCAGCGAATTAGGTGACAGCTAATTTTGCCCAAAGCATGGGTACGAGAACGGAAAAGAGATCATTACTACAAAAAGGCGAAAGAAGAGAAATATCGTTCTAGGGCAGCCTACAAACTGTTTCAAGCCGTGAAAAAATATCATTTTATAGAAAACGGTAACGTCGTCATTGATTTGGGTGCGGCACCAGGCGGTTGGGTTCAAGCAGCAAGAAAAATTGTCGGGTCCAAAGGTTTTGTTTTAGGCGTTGACCTAAAATCTATTGAACCTTTCTCACAACATAATGTTCGAACGATAATAGGTGACATAACAGAAGAAGAAACGCTGCAGCAAATATTGGAGTTCCTTCCAAGAAAGGCTGACGCTGTAATTTCAGATGCCTCGCCAAACATATCTGGAATATGGGAGGTGGATCATGCCCGCCAAATAGACCTAGCCCAACAAGCACTAAAAATAGCATTAAAAACGCTCAAACCTTCCGGAAACTTTTTTGTAAAAGCTTTCGAAGGAGACATGCTCAACGATTTTATTAAAGAATTGAAGCAACATTTTGGGATTGTGAGGATAGTGAAACCGAAGGCAAGCCGAGCT
>JAOZHM010000263.1 GCA_026014845.1 Candidatus Bathyarchaeota archaeon | reverse complement strand
GTTTTAGCCATTGGCAAAGAAAGCGTTCCGGTGAGGATTGCAGAGTTAACAGCTGGAGCGCATGCGATACTATATGCGTGTGATAAAGCCTTGAAAGAGGACCAAACGGTTCTGCTTGGTTTGCCCTTAAAATGCCAACCCAGACCAGCTGAAAAAAGAATATATCTTTACTCGCTTATAGCGTCGGAGCACGACATCAGGGGTTATGCAGAAGACAAAAAAGAAATCTTGAAAAAAGTTAATATCACGGAAATGCTAAATCCAGTTGCAAGGGGTTTTCGAGCCTTAAAAATAACTCCAAGATCACGGAACTAAAAGAGGTCCTATGGTTGGCATACAACTTTTGGAGAAACGCTCCTACAAAAACCAAAAGAATCCTAACGATTGCAGCATTTTTCGTTCTATCTATACTCGTAATAGTTGCAGGAATATTGACCCCTCTCAGCGACGAAGATGTAAACGTCTTAGGCAGACAACTCGATGACACTGGGCAAACCATAGATAATCTACCAGAGATGCAGCAGGTATCATTTATTTTCGGGAACAATTTTATGATATGCTTAGTGGGTTTTGTGCCAATAATTGGCTCCCCTTTTGAATGCTATGTGCTATATAGCACGGGTGTTGTGATATCAGCTTATAGCGTATACAAAAATCTTCAAATGAGTCCTCTGCTGCTATTCTTCTTGTTATTTCTTTTCCCGTTCACATGGTTAGAGTTCCTAGCCTATTCGATAGCCATGGCTGAAAGCTTTTGGTTGGCATGGCGAATAATACAACGCAAGGGCAAAAGAGAAATTAGAAATGCGTGTATATTGATGTCAATTTGCGCTGTGATGCTACTTGTGGCCGCAATCATAGAAGCTGCCCTAATTTAGTGTTTTCACGTTCCGTCTTGTCGTGACAGCGGTCTTGCTTTTGTGATCTCTAGGCTTATGTCCAGTGCTTTTGCGCTGTGTGTTATTTCGCCTAGGCTTATTATGTCAACTCCTGTTGACGCATACGCAAGAATGTTTTCTGAAGTGATTCCACCGCTTGCCTCAAGCAAAACCTTTCCAAAGAGGCGTTCTTTTTTCAGTAGTCTGATGGCTTCCTCTATCCGTTTTGGAGTGAAATTATCGAGCATGATTATGTCTACTCTGGCTCTTGCAGCAGCTAAAACGTCATTAACCCTTGTTACTTCAACCTCGATTTTCTTGCTGAATGAAGCATCTTTTCTAACTTTTTCTATCGCTTTTTTAATGCTCCCAGCAACTATGATGTGGTTGTCCTTTATCAAAATCATGTCATCTAAATGAAGCCTATGCGTGTCGCCGCCGCCTATCAGAACAGCTTTTTTATCAAAATAGAGGAGACCCGGCGCGACTTTTCGTGTGCATGCAACTCTAGTTTTAAGTTTAGCTTTCCGAATTTTCCCTCTTAGCTTTCTTGTGGTTGTTGCTATGCCGCTCATACGTGAGATAATGTTTAAAAGTGTGCGTTCAACCGAAAGCATTGTTCGAGTGTCTCCAGAGATTTTCATCAAAACGCTTTTCGCTTTGACTTTTTCTCCGTCCGAAACCGAAATCTCGGCTTTGAGTCCTAAGCTTTCCAACAGTATTTTCGCTTCTTCCATTCCAGCTATAACTCCCGCTTCTTTTGCTATTACTTCTGCTTCTGCAGTGCTGTCTGCGGGAACAACTAATGCTGTGGTTACGTCACCTTGTCCAAGATCTTCGGCTAACATGTTTCGGATTTTTTCTTCTAGAATTTTCCGTGGTAAAAACATGCTTTTACCTTACGGTTGCTTGACTTAAAAATACTTGTTTGCATTTTAATCGTTGAAGACTTGTTACCCCGTTTTTTCTGCTGTTTCAATTATTGTTTTAACAGCGTTTTCTAAGCCGTTGTATTCCAAAACTTCTTTTTGAACTTGCCTGAGCTTTTCGGGAATTTCGCTTTCCAAGATCTGCTGGACATTTTCTAACAGTTTTCCTTTGTTTAATTCTTCCTGTTCAATTACCTTTGCAATACCTAATTTCTCAGCTTGTTTTGCATTGTTGAGCTGTTCCGTGTGACTAGGTGTCGGCACCAGAATCATGGGTTTTCCGTAGCACATACACTGCATTAGGGTTCCATGTCCAGCACGACTTATAACAAGATCACAAGCTTTCAAGTATTCAAAACGGTTTAGAATCCAATTATAAATTCTCAAATTACCGTGAAGTATGGGCTCAGTGTTAGCATTTGGGTAACCAAGCGACAAAACAACATCATATTTCTCTGGAAACTCAAGCAAGATTCTCCTTAAAATTCCTGTTAAGAAGGCTCTCTCCCTAATAGGACCACTTATGGGTGCAAAGATAACTGGTTTGTCCAGAGGCAGCTTTAGTTTTTTGCGGAGCTCTTTTTTAGTTAGCAGTTCGTTTGGATTTTTTGATAAAATTGGCCCTATCAACCTTACTTTTTTTCTGTAAGATTTTGGAACGTTTAGGTTGCCAGTGCTTATCGTGTACGGTTGAGGAAAATCTGGTATTAGAACCACGTTTCCGCTTGTCCACATCTTTCCGATTATTGCAAGCGTCATGGAATCTGCGAATCTTGCTAAACGCAAAAAATGTTTTTTCCGTGGAATTATCACCTGAAACTGATTTAAAATGCAGATTCTGGGGATTCCCAAGATTTTTGCCGCCAATAGGGGTGAGGCGCGGGAGTCTGAAACAACTACGTCTGGCTTGAAGCTTTCAATGGCTTCTATTTCCGCATTGACTTGCTTCATAAAGGTGAAGGATGCAAAAAACGGACCTGGATTGACGGCTGTTTGCCTAAAATCTATCGTTCCGTCTGGTTTCACTTGAAAACCAATTGGCGGAGCTTTAACCAGCGTAAACTTCTCTCGTTCAACATAACGTATTCCTTCCTTATAGGTGGAGAACATCACTTCAACGTTTTTCTCTCCAAGTCTTCTGGCGATTGGAATGCATCTTCCAACATGTCCGAGGCCTATGCCACATGGAGAAAAATAGACTCGCATGAACTATTTCCCGCCGAGGGCCTTATGCTTCACTTCGCCTCTGGGTTTTTCCTCTTCAAATATTATGGCTTGGAACTTGTAGATTTTGGTGCCTTTGAGCAGCCAGCAGTCTGGTGGTAAACCAGCTTTAATGCAGCATTGACATAGGAATTGTTCGTTGTCCCATTTCCATTCGACTGGTACTTGGGGAAGAAGCAATCCTTTGAAAACGTTTTTTTCAACGATTAATCCGTCTTCTCCAACCTTAATTTTTGAAGGGTATCGACTTGGTTTTTCCACTTTAATTATTTGAGGTGGGGTGAGTACACTAACTTCAAAAACTACGGTTTCAAGTTCGTCTAATGAAATTGGATAGAAGCGGGGGTCTTGGGTTGCTGAGTTTATGGCGGATTCGATGACTGCTTGGGTCAGTGAGGTGGTGGGATATGGGTAGCCGATGCACCCCCTTAATTTTTTCTCTCCGGATTTTATGCTGTTTATTGTAATGAATACTCCGCAAGGTTGTGAAAGTTTTTGAGAAGTGTCTTCTGGAACTTTGATTTGTTTTCTGTTTTCTAGATACTCTTTCACAGCTTTGCGTGCTAATCTGACGAGGAAATTTCCCTCTTCTAGGCTTAGTTGAAATGACAATTTGCTATCTTCCCACTTTAACAGTTAGTGATGGGCATTTCAGAGGAGGGCTGAGCTTTGTAAAAAGTTTTGGGTTTAGAGTTTCATCGACTCTTCGCGTGTTCCGTCTTTTGTT
>JAOZHM010000262.1 GCA_026014845.1 Candidatus Bathyarchaeota archaeon | reverse complement strand
GGACGACGATCCTATGCGTCTGATCTAGCTGGGGCATACTATGCGGCACGTTTACCAATCCTTGAATACCTGAAGCAGATAAGGCGTCAGGCAGGAGCCCTAGTTCTCATGGAGGTGTATCCAGAATGGATACCTTTAGGGGTCTGGCGTTTCAGAGAGATCTGCCGAGAGGCATTGAGGAGACAACCTGGTATGTTTAACACGCTTGAAGAGGCATTGGATGAAATGGGAAAGAGACTCAGACTTCCACTTGTCAGATGGCTAGAGAGAAGCGAAATCCTGCGATGGTTCAGGAGCCAAACAAGACTAACAAAATTTTTATCCGTTTGATTTCGAACTCTCGCCAAGCATATATAAGGCGTATTTTTACTAGTGAATTGGCGTCGAAACCCGTTCTCGGGCGCCAGACATATCCAGATCATTGATTGAAAATTGAGAGTTTAAAAGTATGAAGGCAACTGCAATTGCCCATCCACTTCAAGGCTTAATCAAGTACCATGGATTAAAAAATGCAAGACTTAGGATTCCATTTCACGACAGCATATCTGTTTGCATCGATGCCCTACACACCACCACAACAGTTGAAGCAACCAAGTTGAAAAAAGACTTGGTGATTATCAACGGAAAAAAAGCTGTAGGCACAGACCTAGAAAGAGTTGAAATTGTTCTGAACAAGCTAAAAAACATGACCGACTATTCAGGACACTTCAAAGTGGTCTCCCAAAACAGCATAACAAATGGAAAGGGCCTCGGCTTCTCTGCTTCTGGGTTTGCAGCCCTCGCCACAGCAGCATGCGCTGCTTTAGACTTTGACATTGATTACATATCTCTCTCTGAACTGGTTCGGCTGGGTGCAGGATCTGCCACAAGAAGTCTTGCGGGAAGCTTCGCAATATGGTATGCAAACAAGAATGGAAAGTCCTATGCGGAACAGATAGTCAAACCTGAAACAGTGAACTTAGGCATGGTTATCGCGCCTATTCCCTCATCAGTAAGGACAGATGAAGCTCATAGCGAAGTTCTCAGTTCACCGTTGTTTAAGGCTAGGTTGAAATACGTGGCAAAAATCATCGGTACGATGGAGAACGCCATTAAAACCGGAGACATTGCCACTATGGGAAAACTTGCCGAAGAGGACAGTCTAAGTCTACACGCAACCACAATGACTGGCAAAGCCCACATGGTTCTCTGGGAACCTGAAACAGTCCTCATAATAAAAGAAGTTCAGAAAATGCGACGTGAGGGCATACTCGCATGGTATTCCATAGATACAGGCCCGTCTGTTTTTGTCAACACTTTCACAGAATATGTTGAAAAGGTGGCTGACAGACTACGCAGATTGAGTTTGTCAAGCATCATAACCAGCAAGGTCGGCGGCAAACCCTTCTTAACCAGTAAACATCTATTCTAGAATGGTGAATATGCGTGACTTACAGGCAAGCTGCAAAATTCTACGATCTATTTGGCTCCAAAAACGACCTAGAATTCTATAAGGAGCTGGCTCTTCAAAGTGGAAATAAAGCTTTAGAATTGGGTGTGGGAACAGCAAGAGTAGCCATATCGATTGCTAAGGTCGGGGTTACGGTTGTGGGTATTGATAACTCTGTTTACATGCTAAGGGTGGCTAAGGAAAAGCTAACTAGAGAATCTGAACCCGTTAGAAGGCGTGTGATTTTGAAGAAGGGTGACATGAGAAGCTTTGAATTAGGTCAATCATTTCCGTTCATTTACATTCCAGCTTCTACTTTTGACCACAATGTCACGGTGGAGGACAGAAAACAAACGTTAAATTGCGTCTTCAAGCATTTAAAAAAGAACGGAACGTTTGCGTTTGACCTTGAGCAAGCAGCGCCAGACAAGCCTGAAAAATCATGGTGGATTGACAGAAAGGAAACTGAAGACGGAAAAACGGGTGTAAGAAGCATATTCACAAGAAAGAATACATTAAGACGCACGCTAAGCCTTGACCTATTCTATGATGTTTATAAAAATGGTAAACTATTGGAGAGATATCATGAATACGGAGAAGTTGCAACGATATCTAACGACGAAATCGTCGGGTTGCTGGAAGAAACAGGCTTTAAAGTAGTCAGCATTTACGGTGATTTTGATAAATCAGAATATCAAAAAGGTAGCGCCAAAATAGTGTTGGTAACGAGAAGAAAATAGCGTTTTCGGGCGAATAAATTTGAGGCAAGATTGGTAAACCGAGAATTAATGTGTAATTGCCAATGCTTTTACTCGTGTTTTCTTTTCGGGCATTTCCACGACCCTTATTTCTACACGATCTAAGGTATCTCTTGCTGCCTTTTTTGCTTCTCTTTTGGTACTATACTTCCCTTTGAGTTCGATCCATGGGAGCGTTTCATCAATTTTTATCCATACCGCATACAATTTTTTTCACCGTTGTCAAGGCGTGAGAAGAGGGTTAGAGTCTGGATAATTAAAACGGTTATGAATTCTGAATATGGATTCTTGTTAAGTTTCTTGTGTTTGGAAACTTATTTAAGGCGTTTTACATCATTTTGTAGGGTTTAGGAGCGAATATGAAGGTGGAGCTTGAGAGCCTGCTTAAAAAAGCTCTGTTGAAGGGGTGTCTATGGATGGGCGAAAACGGAGGAAACTCAGAATGTGGAGAAAATGAAGCCAGCCAACAGTTTACACTTTGGCAGCAACAATGGTTCACCGCTAAAACTTACGATGAAGAATGGCTCTCAAAATCGTATTACTTATGAACTATACAAGTTCCTTTCTTGTTTTAAGCACTTTTCTATAATTGGCGCTCTTCTAAAGGAGGCAACCAACCGATGACCCGTGCTGTAAATTCCAGTGCATTCTTTAAAACATTCAAAGAAGCTTTAATTGCATATTCCTTCGGCATTGGTGGAATACTTGCAGGCTTCATCGTTGCTTCTCAGCTGAATATTTTCCGCTCTCCGCTTTTTCCTTGGGCCATCGCAGTATACCCTGCAGTCTTGAGTGCGAAAGGCGTGATAAGCGGCCTGTTTAGTGGACGCTTAGGCACAGCACTACACATCGGTACGATTTACCCCAAACTTTTTGGAAACACCAAAAGCTTCTACAAATTATTCGAGGCCATAATTGTCATAACATTAGAGGCGAGCATCGCAATGAGTTCGATTTCTGTAATCTTTGGTAGTCTATTTTGGGGGATATCCTTCGCAGACTTCCCGAATATTTTAATGGTTGTAGTAGCAACTATGACTTTGGGACTAACCCTTTCCTTGTTTACAATAGCTGTCACATTTGCGACGTTTAAGAAGGGTTTAGACCCAGATGTTGTTGTATATCCGATATTGTCTACTGTAATGGACATAATCTCAACAGTGTTTTATGTTCTTACGCTTAATCTGTTCTTTTCTTTTGGTTCCGTTGGCAAATACACTGTGGCTCTCATCGGATTCCTTCCTGTAATCTTGATGCTCTATATTTTGCCGCGGAACATTCACGAGGAGGAATTCATTAAGACGATAAAGGAATCTTTCTTCACCGTGATGTTTGTAGCATTTTTTGTCAACATCACAGGAACCATTTTGAAAACTATAAATGAAAAGATCATTGTAAAGGGCACGAAGGAAATCTATACTGTTTATCCCGCTTTGATTGCCACTGT
>JAOZHM010000261.1 GCA_026014845.1 Candidatus Bathyarchaeota archaeon | reverse complement strand
GGACTTGGACCGAAAATAAGCCATAAGGCTAAAGAGGTTGTGACTACTCCTTTCAGAGGGTGAAAGACATGGATGTAGAAATTGTTCCCACTCGAAAGATTAGTGTATTAGGCTTGGATAAACGTTCCTTTAAGGACTTAGCGTGGTGCGCTACAACCTATGGAATGAGCAGGCTTTACTGGGTGGACGGCTACCTGTTATGCCTGGAAGTTTATGAGAAATCCTTCGAACACGAAATTAAAAATAAAGAGTTTCCAATAAGTCAGGTTTGCTATGCAGAGTTTCCGAAATACGAAAAGATGTTTGAGGTTGACAAGAGTCTTCAAATTCCAATAGTGAATGCTTCCGACATGAAAATATTCAAGAACATGCTGGCGGCAATTCTGAAAAATGAAAGGGAAAATCCAAAGGCTAAAAAACCCCAAGTATAGCTTTCTTCTAAAATATTCTTTTTAAGTAACGTATGATCTAGTGTAGTTGCGGGATTGGATATGACTGTGGACAAGCCGACAATTGGGATTATCGGTTTGGGTCCCGTTGGATCTATTTTAGCCGCTCATTTGGCTAAGGGTGGAGCGGATGTGGTTGTGGAGGATATCGCCAAGGAGCTTTTGGCTAAGGTCAAGAAAGATGGTTTGAGGGTTTCTGGCATTAGGAAGCTGTCTGCCCGGGTTGACAAAGCCGTTGGTTCGTTGGCTGAATTAGCTAAGTTTGAGCCTGACATTGTTTTTGTTGCAACGAAGGCTTGTTTTCTGAAGAGTGTTTTGGCTGAGCTTAAGCCCGTGTTCACACCTAGAATGAGGTTTGTTAGTTTTCAGAACGGAATGGACAATGAGTGCTTAATTGCCGAGACTTTGGGAATCAAGACTACTTATCGTGTGGTTGTTAATTACGCTGGGAATTTGGATGGTCCTGGGGATGTGAGGATGAATTGGTTTCAACCTCCTAATTACATTGGTGCCTTTCAGAAAGGACTATACAGGACTGATGAGACAACTAAGCACATTGCGGGTATAATGACAAGTTGTGGGTTGGCAACCGAGGAAGCATCAGATATTAAAAGGCACGTTTGGGAAAAGACGATCTTGAACTCTGCGTTGTGTTCTGTTTGTGCTTTGACTGGGCAGACCATGAAGGAAGCGATGGAGTTTGAGCGCAGTCGTGGTTTGAGTGTGAAGGTGTTGGAGGAGGGGTTGGCAGTGGCGAAAGCAGATGGTTACGATTTCGGTGAAGACGCGCTGAACAGATTCATTAGTTATCTCGAGAAGGGTGGTGCTCATAAGCCCTCCATGTCAGTGGATGTTGAGAATAAAAGGCGTACTGAAGTTGACTTCCTCAGCGGAGCTATTGTGACCTATGGAAAACGACACGGGATTCAGACGCCTGTGAATGATGTTCTGACCAAACTGTTGAAGAGTTCGGAGAACACTTATTTAAGTCGACGTTAAGGGTTTTTGTGTATACGTTTGCTCTGTTCCCTAAGGCTTAGACGACATTTTGTATGAAGCTTCCACTCTAAAGTTGTGAAAAACATTAAAAGAATGAGTCTATTTAACGCTAAAGCTGAGAGACGGAAGTTTCATGGAAATACTAGAGCAGTTTAGAAACTTGATTTCCGTAGAAAACAAGTTCATCAAAGGATGGAAACATCAAAACAAGCCTGTTTTAGGATATGCTTGCTCCTACACGCCAGAAGAAATCATCTATGCCGGGGAGATTCTTCCGATCAGAGTCCTTGGAAGCCTTGAACCTCCAAAGTTAGCTGACGTTTATCTACCAGTAAATGTTTGTTCCTTTGCCAAATGCTGTTTTGACGAAGCCTTAAAAGGAGAATACCGTCTCTTAGATGGCTATGTTGTTTCGAACTCTTGTGATAACCAAAATAAGATTTACGATCTCTGGAGGCACTGCACAGCAATTAATAAAACGTATTTCATAAACACTCCCCACAGCTCCACAGAAAACGCCATAAAATTCTTCTACGAAGAGCTTGAAAGGTTTAAAGAATGGTTAACGAAGGAATTTGATGTTGAGATTTCTGAAGAGAATCTTAAGGATGCCATTGGGATTTTTAATGAGAACAGGCGGCTACTAAAAAGTGTTTACGAGCTGAGAAAGCGGAGTCCTCCATTGGTGTCTGGAAGTGAAGCTCTTGAGATTGTGTTGTCAAGCATGATGATTCCGAAGGATGAGCATAACAAGCTTCTGCGTGTGTTACTTGAAGAAAATGAGAAGCGTGAAGACCTACCCGAAAAAGGTGTGAGGCTTCTTGTTTCGGGCAGCGTTATGGGAAACTCTGAACTGTTTAGGCTTATTGAAAGTGTTCGTGGTTGCGTTGTTGCTGACGACCTTTGCACTGGTTCACGGTACTTTTGGAATTTGGTGAGGGAGAATGGAGACTCTACGATGGCTATTGCCGAGAGATACTTGTGTAAGATTCCGTGCCCTTTCATGTATTCTTCTGAGGAAAGGTTCAAACATGTGAGGGAGATGGTGAAGCTTTTTGATGTTGAAGGGGTCCTGATTTTTTCCCTGAAGTCTTGTGATGTTCATTCTTTTGATGCGCCCTTACTGGCTGAAGAACTAAGAGAGAACGAGGGCTTACCGGTTTCGTGTCTTGAGTGGGAGCATTCTCTGAGCGGGATTGCACAGCTCAGGACAAGGATTGAAGCCTTTATTGAGATGTTGGAGGAATAACCGAAATGAGCGAGAGAAGACTTGAAACGCTTAGGGGTTTCTATCGGAACTATGTTAAGCCCTTCTATGAGGTGGCCCACAAAGCAAGAGAGGAAGGAAAGCTTGTGGCATGGGTGGCCTCCACGTTTCCGGTGGAAATCATTCTTGCAATGGACATTATTCCTGTGTGGCCTGAAAGCTATGCTTCCTTGTGTGCTGCCAGAAGGGTTTCGGTTCCGTTGTGTGAGTTGGCTGAGAGAAAAGGTTTTTCAAAGGACTTATGCTCGTACCCGAGGTGTGTGCTTGGCTCCCTCTTTGATGGGGAGAATCTGCCTGAGGGTGGAATACCGAGACCAGACATTTTGGTCGCTTCGACGTGTGCTTGTGATACGCATCTGAAATGGTTTCAGGTTGCTAGTCGAATTTTCAAAAAACCGTTTCTTCTGTTAGATGTTCCCTACAATGTTGAGAGTGCGAATGCAGAAAATCTGCCGGATTATTACATTCAGCATTATGTTTCTCAGCTTGAAGACTTGATCAGTCTGCTCGAAAAGCATTCTGGGATTGGGCTTGATGAAGGCAAGCTTAGAAAAACTTTGGAACTTTCAAGTAGGGCAAGTGAACTTTGGCTTAAGATTCAGGATTATAGAAAAAAGGTTCCAGCTCCCATGGGAGCTAGGGAAGCCTTTTCCGCGGTCTATTTTATACTCTGCATTCCTGGGACAGAGCAAGCTGTGGATTTTTATGAAAGGCTTTGCGCCGAGCTTGAACAGATGGTTAAACAGGGTATAGGAGTTGTTGAAGACGAGAAGTACCGTTTGGTTTGGGATAACCTTCCTTTATGGTTTGACCTTCAGATGTTTCCGTATCTGAGAAGCTTGGGAGCAGTTGTGGTTGCAGAGACTTTTTCACATGTTTGGACTGGAAGCCTTGACCCTTCAAAGCCCTATGAGAGCTTGGCCCGAAAACACTTATCAAACATGTCAAACTGCGCCATAGAAGGGAGAATAGAATTGATCGCGGGTTTGGTGAGGGATTTTCGGGCAAATGGTGTTATCTTGCCAACGAATTGGGGTTGTAGGATGATGACGATAGGAGAAACCGTGGTGAAGAAGAAAGTTCAGGAGATGACGGGAGTTTCGAGCCTAATACTAGATGTAGACTCGACAGACTGGAGAAACTACGACGAATACCGAGTGAAAACAAAACTGGAGACATACCTGAAAACCTTGACATAGCTCATTTCAGAAACTAGAGGGCTTATCGACGGATTGTTATGCTTCTGGTCTTTATCTCTGCAATCAGTCTTCCAGTCCCTCGGGGAAAACACATGGGTCCCGCAGGCGGGACAGAATCTCGAGTCTTTAGGTAACTCGACTCCACATCGTCTGCAATAAGGCATTTTTCTCATCTCACCTTTCAAGCAATCATAATAGGCAGCATTTAGAGTTGACCATATTTCTCCCTAAGTTCTCTATGTAAAATCTTTCCTGTTGCAGTTCTAGGCATTTCCGAATAGCTTATGAATATCACTCTTTTAGGTTTTTTGTACCCGGCTATCTTGCCCCTACACCATTCAATGATCTCTCCCTCGGTTGCTATTTCACCTTCCTTTAAAACAACGACCGCTGTAACGGCTTCACCCCACTTATCATCTGGAAGACCCACCACAGCAACGTCGCGAACCTTGGGATGCTGGGAGATTACTTCTTCAACCTCTGAGGGATAGACATGTTCACCTCCAGTGATTATCATGTTGTCCTTGCGGTCCACAATGTAATAGTAGCGCTCTTCATCACGCCTAACAAGGTCGCCAGCACTGAAGAAATCGCCTCTAAACGAGGCTTCAGTTTTTTCAGGCAACTTGTTATACTCATCAAACATCATTGGACCTCTAGAGTAAAGCTCTCCAATTTCTCCGATTCCAACTTCACGCCCATTCTCGTCCAAAAGCTTGATCAAGTCCACTCCCAAGCACTCTCTGCCCATTGAACCGATTTTTCTAAGCTGGTCTTCAGGCTTGAGTATAGTAACCAGTCCAGCCTCGGTGGAGCCATAGGCTTCATACAACTCAACGCTAGGGAAACATTCCAAGATTCGACGTTTTATCTTGCTTCTAGCAGGAGCAGAGGAACATAACAGCTTGCGCAACGAACTTGTGTCGAAACGTCGACGGGTCTCTTCTGGAACTTCCAAAATGAGACTGTAGTGGGTTGGAATCAGTGAGATGAAGGTGATTTTCTCTCTGTCCACAATGCTCAGCAACTCCTCAGGATCGAAACCCTTGTCTCTGCCAACAAATAGAGACGCACCGATGTAGGGGAACAGAAGCCCATAAAAGGTTGAGTTTACATGAAAGAGGGGCATGATGATCATTCCATTGTCCTTCTCTGAAAAACCGAAATCCACAGCGTTGACCAAGAAAAACGCAGCGTAAGACTCGTGAGATCGAACAACACCCTTCGGAAAACCTGTGGTGCCAGAAGTGTAAATTTGAGCCCACGTATCCTTGCTGTCAACCTTCACATCGGGCTTATGATCAGGGGAGTTTGCAATCAGGTCCTCATAATTTACGTAGCCCTCAGAGGTTGTTTCACCGACAAGTATGTAGTTTTTTCTGTCAATTTTACTGAATTTCGGGTGAAGCTGATTTATTGTGTCAACAAACTCTTTAGAGATAATCATGGCTTTTGCGTCTGAGTCGTCAACAACATACTCTATTTCTCTTCCAATGTAACGCCAGCTAACAGGCGTAACCACCAGCCCGGCTTTGGCAAAGGCGCAGTAGATTTCGACGAACTCCGCGCAGTTGAAAAGCATGACCGCAACGCGGTCGCCTTTACGTAAACCCATGTCTAACAATCCGTTAGCGAGTTTGTTAGTTCTAGCGTTTAGTTCAGAAT
>JAOZHM010000260.1 GCA_026014845.1 Candidatus Bathyarchaeota archaeon | reverse complement strand
CTCAGGCACAGAGATAATAAAAGTTTATGTGGGAACCTCACTTGCGAATCGACCAGAACAAACACCAACTCAACCGATTCCTATATCGCTTGCTGCAGGCGACATTGCAACAGTAACTATAAATTATAACTGGACAGCAGGGGCAACATATTATTTCAAAATTGCATGTTCAGGAATGACACCTCTGGAATTTCCAGAACAAGCACCCTCTTCTTAAAGGTCCCTTCTAACTCCTCCTTTCAAAATTCAAGAATGAACACACTAACATTCCAGTTTATCAGTTACCTAACTCTTATATTATCAAATAAAGTAGCTTTTAACGCTCATTGGTGTCAATTATGCAAATAATATTTGATACGCTGAGAACAGCTACAGCTTTACTCTTCCTTTTTTATGCTTCTTGGAGCGACTATAAAACCCGAGAAGTAAGCAACACCCTTTGGATGCTATTTGCGCCGCTCGCCTTCACGCTGACTTTTCTTGAAATTTACGTTTACGAATTTTCAGAGTTGTTCTTACAGCTGTCTTTATATGGGATGTGCTTTGGCTTAACTGCAGCCTTCGCTATAGTACTTTTCTATTCCGGAGGCTTCGGAGGAGCAGACGCAAAAGCTCTCATGTGTCTAGCACTTGCACTACCATTCCACCCAGAAAACTCGATTAAACCTTTCTTCGGAGAAGCCTCGCCGATTTCGCAAACTTTTTTCCCAATGACAATTTTCAGCAACTCTGTCCTACTGGCAGCCGCAACAACAATCTACATGCTTATGCGAAACATATTCTGGCGTCAAAAAACCGGTAAGAAACTCTTCGAACGAGGACTTGGTGAATCGTTCGGAAAAAAACTTTTGGTTTTGGTAACAGGCTACAAGATTCCCATTGACAAGTTAAAGGAAAAATGGCACTTGTACCCTCTTGAAGACGTGGAAAAAACTGAGAATGGGCTTAAAAGGAAGCTTGTTGTTTTACCCAAAGATGAAGGCAGAGAAGCAATAGTTGAAAGACTGTCAAAAGCTGTTGAAAATGGAAAGATTCAGAACACTGTTTGGGCAACTCCCGGCTTACCCATGCTTATCTTCATTACACTAGGTTTGGTCATAGCTTTGTTCTTCGGCGATATCGTCTGGGTCTGCATCAGCTTTCTGCTTGGATAATTGAAACGTACGATGAAAAAAGTTATTTGATTTCAGCAACCACTTTGCTTCAGGTGAACATAACTTGTTGGGTTACCTTGAAGAATTGCAGAGATTCTTGGAAAGCGAGACTGAAGAAATTAACGTGGTCGTCATGCCTGACTTCTTCCTTGACCGTCTAATAAGCCTAAACTGTGATGTGAAGAATTTTTATAGAATGCTTGGAAAAGTTGTGAAACGTAAGGGCGGCAGCATAGACGGGATTGAACAAGTAGACCTTAAGGGAGGAAACGCTGTTAACACGGCATCTGCTCTAGCCGCTTTAGACGTGAAGGTCACCCCCATAGTGTGCACAAGCAAACTAGGATCAAAACTAATCAAATTTTACCTTAAGCCGCGCAAAGTTGATCTTTCCCACGTTAAAATCTTCGACGATGCATCAATGACAACGGCGATAGAGCTTGAAAACGAAAAAGGAAAAGTTAACGTCATGCTCAGAGATGTCGGTGCACTAGCCGATTTTGGGCCACAAAACCTGAATGATGAGGATTTCGAAGTTATTGAAAATGCAGATTGTGTGTGCGTTTTTAATTGGGCTGGAACAAGACATTTTGGAACAGAACTGGCTGAGACCATTTTCCACCGTGTAAAAACTGCGGGTAAAGGCAAAACCTATTGTGATACAGCCGACCCAACAACCAACAAGGAGAAAATCCCGAAGCTGATGAAGAAGGTTTTGCAGAGCAAACATGTTGATATTTTAAGTTTAAATGAGAATGAAGCAATCTGCTATGCATCACAGCTAAACAATACGATAAAAAAGCTTACAAAGACTTCAAAGTTTAGTGATTTGGCGAAGGAATCTGCAAGAATTCTAGCGTCTCGTTTATCAGCACGGGTTGACTTGCACACCGCAGGCTTCTCAGCAACTTTCACAAAAAAAGGTGAAACAATTGTCCCAGCTTTCAAAGTTCCAGTTTTGAGGGTTACAGGAGCTGGAGACGCTTGGAACGCTGGGAACATCTTAGGAGATGCTCATGGGCTCTCAGATGAGCCTAGACTAGCATTAGCCAATGCGGTTGCCGCCTACTACATTTCAAATTCTAAGGGAAAACATCCCACACGAAAAAAGTTAGTGCAACTCATTGAAAGGTTGAGCAAAGAACTAACTTGATCTTTTCTGT
>JAOZHM010000259.1 GCA_026014845.1 Candidatus Bathyarchaeota archaeon | reverse complement strand
GCTTCTGCTCCCCGATCTTACCCAAGATTTTAAGCCGAAGAGTCGAATCAGGTTTTTTTGTGGTTGTCAGATCTATGATGGACATGGAATACGGATAGCGGCTCTTGCCCTTATAGGCATTATGGTTTCAAATTTCACAAGCGAAATCATAAATCTTTTTAAGTCAATTTCTAAACCTAATGTTCTCAACCTCGCACAAGGAAGATGAAAAATGAACAGAAATTCCGCGCTTGTTGTAGGCGGGGGAGCTGCCGGACTGCAAACCGCTGTTGACCTTGCAAGCATGGGCATAGACATTTATCTAATTGAGAAGCAGCCTCGCTTGGGAGGTCATACTCCACTTTTACATCAAGTGTTTCCAACCATAGAGAACGCAGAGGAGCTAACTAAACAACTTCTCCAAAAGTTTCTAAATAACCCTAACATAAGGATTCTGTCTTACGCTCAAATTGAATCAGTCACGGGATCAACGGGCAATTTTCTGGTACACGTATCAAAAACAGCCAGATATGTGGACGAAGCTAAATGCACCAACTGTGGTGAATGCGAAAAGGTTTGCCCGGTAGACGTTCCAAAAAAGTTCGAAATGGGGCTGGCAACAAGAAAAGCCATACACCTGCCCAAACCCTTCGCAGTTCCAGCCAAATATCTAATTGACAAAGACACTTGCCTCCACTTTAAAGACAAATCCTGCCATGCATGCCAAGATGCTTGCCCAGAAGGAGCAGTTGTATATGACCAAAAACTGTTACGTGAAGAACTTTCTGTAAGTGCCATCGTCTTAGCAACGGGTTTTTGCCAATACGACGCCCAAAAGGTGGGACAGTATAAGCATGGTGTTTATCCGAATGTGATTACTGGAATGGAGTATGAGCGATTGTGCAGTCTAACGGGTCCAACTGGCGGAAAAATTCTGAGAATTGACAACAAAGAAAGACCGAAGAGCGTTGTGTTTATTCTGTGTGTTGGTTCGCGAGATGAAAAGCACCTTCATTATTGCTGCAATATCGGATGCTTAAACGCCCTCAAGCATGCCTACTACCTTAAAAAGCAGTACAAAGAAGAAGTTGACGCCTACATCTGCTACACAGACATAAGGGCAGTTACGAAACAAGGCGAACAGTTTTACCAGAAAGTCAGAGCCAGTGAAGTTGAATTCATCCACGGGCAACCATCCGAGGTACGCCAAACGCTAAACGGCTTCCTCACCTTGGATGTTTATGACTTAGCCACATCCAAACTTCTCTCAATAACGGCCGACCTTGTTGTTTTAGAAACTGGATTCAAACCTGAAGTTAACCTCCATGAAAAACTTCAACTCATACTCGACGAAGATTCTTTCTTTACAGAAAAACATCCTCAACTAGCGTCAAACGAGACAACAAGAAATGGCATAATTCTTGCTGGAGCGGTGCTACAGCCCATGCACGTTCATGAGGCACTGATTAGTGGCTCAGCAGCAGCCATGAAGGTGTTGTCTTGTATAAGAGGTAGTTCAACAAACCACTAGTTTGGAACATACTCTTTTTAATCATCATTCCAATCTTGATCAAAGCTGAAACCCACCATGTTTCCCTCTTATTGAAAACAAGAAGACTCTCGCCAATGCTTATGGGGTTGAGGACTTATCCGCTAAGAACTAACAGACGCCAAGAACATAGTGCGCTGTTTAGTAAACGATACTAGTATGTCATTTCCTAAGGTTACAAACGTATCTCTTGAAGCTCAAGGTCACTCCCAAACCAAGGGCAAGTGGCCTCCATAGGGCGTGCCCTTCGGAAAAAGCACATCTACTAATCGAATGCAATTCAGATTTTTTGTGATTGCTCTATTACTATTGATCTTGACCTCTCTTTTCTCCACGAGTTCGTATATGCTCTTATATCCAGTGACAAGAGGATTCAATGAAGGCAATGGTGCTTCTAACGTGTAGTGTGCTTTCTCTTCTTCAGTTGAAACTATGATTTTTCCATCATTAATTAGGAATGTTGTTGTTTCTTTCCCCGTTTTTACGGCTAGGGATAGTGTCTTATTGTAAAACTCTGAATGATTCAATCGACTATCAAGTTCCTTTTTCATTTTACAGAATAATGTCGTCATGTTTAGAATGCGTGCAAAGCCAGCACGACTGGCTCTTGTTCTGAGTTCCGCATTTTGCCAGTATGCGAATTGCGCGAATGGATGTTTTGGGCTCATTGGACAGATTAGTTCAGCCAGTTTCTTCTCTTTTGCGTAGTCTAATAATTTGTTCAAGATTATTTTGCATGCTTCCGTGTTGGCGACTCCGATTTCCAGTGGGTTTCTGCCTGACGGGGCGGTTTGACTGATT
>JAOZHM010000258.1 GCA_026014845.1 Candidatus Bathyarchaeota archaeon | reverse complement strand
GGAAGGAGAAGTGGAGAAGCTGAAAACCCAGTTTAGTCTAAAATATTTGTTTTTTCCTAAAAATAATCATTGGCTGAAGAGAACCTTTCTAGTTTTTGCTTTCATTTTTTTTGACTATTTCGTAACACTCATTTTTTGTCAAGCTCCCTATCAAGAAGCCAATTTGTATGCTAGAGGCTTTATGGAAAGCTTCGGCATTCCGGTGGGATTAACATTGTTTGTTCTCGTAGTTAACATGCCGATTTATGTGACTTTGAGTTTGGATTCCTACGTTGTTAGGCTACCATTCAAAATAGCTTTGGTCGCAGAATTTTTTGTTGACATTGTATTTGCATGGTTTATTGCTGGACTACATTTCAGCGGAGGTACAAGTTGGTTTTGGTGTGCTCCAGATTTGATGCGGCAAGCCTTGGGCATGCTTTTGTATGTGGTTTTTGCTTTCTTGGTTGTTAAGCCCTATAAGCCAGACTATAACGATTAACACCTTTCAGTGTGTAACAATCCGTCATATACTAACTCTATTTATCCTTAACAAGCGCGCGCTAAGGCTTTTAAGAATTGAACCCTTTGAATATCTTGGGAAGTTCAAGGTTTTGTGGAAGGTAAAAGATGTGATGGTTACAAATGTGGTAACGGTTGACGCTGGTGTGAATCTGAGGAAGGCGGTTGAACGAATGAATAATCATGAGATAGGTTGCTTGGTCGTGCTGGAGAAAGGAAGTTTCGTGGGAATGTTAACTGAGCGTGACGTTCTGAAGAGAGTCGTAGTCAAAGCTCGAAATCCCGATGAGACACTTGTAGGAGATGTTATGTCTAAGCCTTTGGTAGTTGTGGAACCTGAGGCAAGTTTGGAAGAAGCAGCTAAGTTAATGTTTGAAAGAAGAATTAAGAAATTGCCAGTGGTAAAGAATAAAGAGCTTGTAGGTCTTATCACAATGACAGACATAGCACGCATCCATCCGCAAATGGTCGAGTATATTAAGAGCCTTGCCACGAAATATGATCTGCCCAAACGAATGGAAAAAGTTATTCACTACTATGTAGTGTAACGTGCATAGTATCTATAACCGTTAGCGCGCGCGAGGTCTCTACTATGGAGCAAAACACGGGAAAATTGTTAAATATTCAATCTGGAACATGGCTGGAGTTACGTGAAATATGCGGCTAAATCTAAACGGTTTGAAAGGGTGCATTTAGAATGGCTTATAAAAGAGTGTTGTTGGTGAAACCGAAAGGGAGAACGGGATTAGGGTTTGCGTTGGCTTTAATTCCAATAGGCTTAGAATATGTCGCAGCGTCGATCGAAGATATCGTTGATGAGGTAAATATACTTGACATGTTATACGAAAAACGACATTCGTTTCCGTATTTCCTAGAGTTATTTCGTCCCGATTTGGTGGGAATCTCAATGTCGGCAACTGAACATAAAAGTGGTATGAGTATCGCTTCAATCGCCAAAAAGAGGGGGATTGTAACAGTGTTGGGGGGCTATCACCCGACCGCTATTCCAGATGAATTGCTTTCACATAAACAAGTTGATATGGTAGCTCGTGGTGAAGGGGAATTAACGATGAGGGAACTGGTCCAAAGGGGTTCCCCTGAAGGTGTTCTAGGTATTTCTTACACAGAGAACAATAAGGTGATTCGTAATCCCGATCGTCCATTGATTGGAGATCTGGATTCGCTTCCCTTCCCTGCACGACACCTTAGACGACACAAATACACTAGTCCTCTTATAAGGGATAGGGAGGTAGATGAGATTCACACGTCTCGTGGGTGTTGGGGGCGTTGCACTTTTTGCTGCGAACCGAGTATGAGCAGAAGTCGCCAACGTTATCGTTCTCCGGAAAACGTAATAGAAGAAATCGATCAAATATACAATGGGATACACAAAGGGAAACCTCTATGTATCCTCATAGGAGACCCTAATTTTATGGGTGATGCCAAGAGAGTTGACCGTTTTTGCGATTTATTAAGCGAATTAAATTTTGACATAGTGTTTCATGCCATGGTTCGGGTAGATTCAATGGCTAGACACCCTGAAGTCGTTAAAAAAATGTGTGACAATAACATTATTCATTTTTGTATGGGAATCGAAAGCCCGAATTTAAAAGATCTAACTATAACGCACAAAGGAATAAACACTGATATGCAAAAAAAGGCCATACAGGTAATTCGAGATTCCGGTGGTGTCGCTGCAGGCACTTTCGTAATAGGTTTACCAGATCAGAGCGAAGAAGAGATAAAGCAATTTCCAACATACGCTAAAAAAATAGGCTTGATGAGCGCGGCGTTCGGTATCG
>JAOZHM010000257.1 GCA_026014845.1 Candidatus Bathyarchaeota archaeon | reverse complement strand
TCTTCTGCTTCCAAATTGTTTAAGAATTCTGAAACAAGGTCTATCATACGAAGCCGCTTGGTTGTGGCTTCCAGTTCTTCGCAAAGATGTGCTAAGGCTTTGAAGGATGTGGGCATAACATTTACCTCCAGTTCGCTCTGAAGTTTAGAGTTGTCGCTTAGAAAATAAACATTGTTTTTTTAGAAGTTTAAGAAAAAACGTAGGCTTTGTTTTAAAATGATTCAGCTAGTTTTGTTTTCACTTCTTTTATCTTCTTTTCAGTTTCTTCAAATTTCTCTTTGTTTTCCAATGCTTCGTAGCAGTCTCTTGCATATTCCAGTGCGCTCACTCCAAATCTGTCAAAGCCTTTATCAAAGGACAAATCAGCAGACTTCAGAAAGTACTCAAGAGCCGTTTCGTGATCCTTGAGCATGTAGTCGCATTCTCCAGCCTTATAAAGCATGGATGCAGCGTCAAAGAAGTTGTTTTTTTTCAGGTATAGTTCAGATGCTCGCAGAAATTTTTCTTTTGCTTCTTCATATTTTCCTAACTCGTAAAGCATGTTTCCATCCTTATGCAGTTTCACACTGTCTTCCTTCTCTTCACTCATGATGGCCAACTCTCAATTTGCTATTATTCAACAACGAACTCCCATTTAGATTTTCCCATTATTAGGCAAAAAATGGAACTCCTACCACTTTGACATGCTCCGCAAAGAATACATGAACATTCGAAAAGATTTGCTCAGAAAAACACTGGAAGGAAAATTCGACAAATACCTCAAAAAACACTGCGACTTGGCCAAGAAACCCTGAATAAGATCTCCAAGAAAGCTCCTTGGAAAAGAAAAATGTTCTACGAAAACTTTCAGAACTTGTTCAATCAAAAATAGAATAAGGAACTGAAAACACTGATTAAATGGAGTGAAGTTATGGCTCTTAAATGTGTTCAATGCGGCTCAAAATTTCCATTTTATCCGCCAAAGAACAAATGCGAAAAATGTGGAGGATCATTAGAATACGCAGTCAATTTACCTAAAAATCGCAAAATCAAGTTTTCTGGCAAGCTTCGTTTTTGGAGATACAGAAGCTTACTCCCCCCAGTGCAGCATGTTGTAAGTTTAGGTGAAGGAGGAACACCGCTACGTAAAGCAGAAAGACTTGCTGAAAGACTTGGCTTAAGGGAATTGTATCTAAAGGATGAAACTAGAAACCCCACAAACTCTTTCAGAGACCGTGCCGCAGCACTTCTAGCTTCAAACGCTATAGACCTCAAACATGACACGCTAATGTGTGCAACCAACGGAAACTTAGGTGCTTCTTTAGCTGCTTATTCTGCAAAGGCTGGATTAATCTGCCACGTAATCGTGCCGAAGTTTGTTGATGTTGGAAAACTGGCTCAAATGCTTGTTTACGACGCTGTTATCGAAGAGTTTGGAGAAACAGTTGACGATTCCATACGCAGAGCTGAAGCCTTAGCCGACGAAACTGGCTGGTATCAAGCAACGGCGGAGCTAAACCCTCTTGTGATTGAAGCACAGAAAACAATTGCCTATGAAGTGTATGAGCAGTTCGGTGTTCCAGAATGGTTCATAGTTGCTATGGGAGGCGGAGGAACAATCTATTCAATATGGAAGGGCTTCAAGGAACTCAAACAACTCGGAATGACAAAAGGCTTACCAAAAATGATCGGGGTGCAACCTGAAGGATGTGCACCCATAGCCAAAACATTAGCGGAAAACCGTTCCACACCAACAAAAATTGCGAAACCGTTTACCCGTGCACTCGCTGTTTTGGTAGCTAATCCACTCCAAGGCGAACTAGCAATAAAGGCAATAAAAGAATCAAAAGGTTTGACTTTAACGGTTTCCGACTCCGAAATTTTCACGGCAGAGCGTCAGATAGCGAAACTTGAAGGAATGTTTGCTGAACCAGCAAGCTCAGCCACAATGGCAGCACTAAAAAAGCTAGTCAAAAACAGAAAAATCAGCAAGAACGATAGAGTTGTATGCCTCATCACAGGAAGCGGACTAAAAGCCACAGACGTACTACAAGCACTGACCAAAAAACAGAAAACAGCAGTTATAGGCTTGGAAATAAGCACAAAAGAAAAAATACTACGTATCATAAGCAGAAAAGATACATACGGCTATGACCTGTGGAAAAAACTGGGAAAAACCATGACAAGAGCAGCCGTATACCAACACCTAAATGAGCTTACAGAAAAAGGGTTGATAGTAGGCTACGCAAAAAACGGGAAAAAGTTCTTCAAGATAACACAACGCGGTAAGAAAGTTCTACGCGGAATAGATGATCTAAAACTTCTATTTTAGTTCGAAAAGCTTAACTAGTATAGTTGTAACTATACTAATCGACTAGAAATGACCAGAAAAAAAGCAATATCACCTTTCGATTTGGCGCTCGCAGCCGTTTTCACTCCGCTTGTCTGTGTCGTAACCATAATGTTTTCCATTTACGTCCCTGATACACAAGGATTTTTCAACATAGGTGAATCCATTGTTTTTCTCGCTGCTCTCCTTTTCGGCCCTTTCGTTGGTGCCTTCGCTGGAGGAATAGGCTCTATGCTGGCTGATCTATTATTAGGCTACCCTCACTACGCGCCAGCCACGCTTATTATCAAGGCTTGCGAAGGTGCCGTCGTAGGAGCGCTTAAGATAAGGAATCCGAAGTTTAGTTCGAAGCTTAACTGGAAGTTTTTCACGCTGGTTTTAGGTGTTGTTACTGGTTTCTTGCTGGGTTGGGTTGGCACAGCTTACTATAGCGGTGAAGTGGAACTTACCTTAGGCACGGGCTCATTCATGCTTTATGTTCCAGCAGAATTCTGGTTGATTTTAGGTGTTATAACAACTCTTGCTATAGCCGCACTAGGATTTCTAGCTGACCCAGAATTCGGGTGGACAGTTTTCTCCGTAATCACAGGCGGCTTCATCATGGTTTTTGGATACTTCATATACCAACAGTTCTTCATAGGCCCACTTTTCAACATCCAAGCAGTAGCCATAGCCGAAATCCCAGTAAACATTGGACAAATGATAGTAGGTGCAACAGTAGCGCTACCAATAGCTAAAATAGTTTGGCGTGCGTTACCATACCTGAAACAGAAATAATCACATACTGAATAAAATCCGCAATAGAGGATAGACAGTTTGGGGCTCCCTTTTGGAAAGATTCCCGTTGATATTCTTAAAAAAGTTGTTTTCAAAAATCTAGGCGTGAAACGTGGAGAAGTTGTTTTGGGTCCTGCTGCTGGATTTGACGGCGCAGTCATAGATGTTGGTGATAAATCTTTAATCGTTTCTATGGACCCTATTACTAGTGCAATAGAGCGGATAGGTTGGCTCGCGGTAAACATTAACGCAAATGACGTTGCCACTTTTGGCGTCGAACCAGCATTTTTCTCCTCATGCATTTTGCTTCCTGAAAGTGCGGATAGAAAAACCATTGAAACCATATGTGTTCAGATGGACAAGGCTGCAAAAGATTTAGGAATGGCAATCGTTGGAGGACATTGCGAAGTAACTCCGGGGATCACAAATCCTATAGTCATGGGATGCATTATGGGCGTAACAGAAAAAGGACACTACGTGACAACGGGCGGAGCTAAACCAAGAGACAAGCTTATATTGACTAAAAGTGCTGGAATCGAAGGTACAGCAATTCTTGCAGCGGATAGAAGAGAACAGTTGAAGAAAGTGTTAAGCCCTACTATGCTGCGGAATGCCAAACAATTCTACAACCAAATAAGTGTGGTAAAAGAGGCGATATTAGTCTTCAAAACAGGAGGTGTCAACGCAATGCATGACCCAACAGAAGGCGGAGTGGCTGGAGGCATACATGAAATCGCAGAGGCATCAAACCTCGGCTTCAAAATCTTCGAAGAAAAAATTCCAATAACCAAAGAAACTTCAGAAATATGCAAATTCTTCCAAATCAACCCGCTTTATTTGATTGCTTCCGGAAGCCTATTAATTGCAGCTGAGCAAGGCTCAGCAAAAAAAATAGTAGAAACTCTCCAGAAAAATGGAATAATCGCAAATATAATCGGCGAATTTTTGCCTTCTCCGGAAAAGCGGGTCATAAGACGTAAAGACGGCGGTGAAGAGGAACTAACTAGACCCATATGCGACCATTTATGGCTCGCTCTCGAAAATCCTAGCTAAACAATAATTTCCATAATTGACAGAGTCTTTTACTTAGAGAACTTTGCTAAAGGATTCCCTAGGTCTGTCAAACAAATTGATTTTTTGCTGAATTCGTCTGTAAATGAAATAACCCTTTATGTTTCTAGCCATCTCGTCAAAACCTCTGCCATGAGAATGAAAAACACTGAATAAGGGATCTACTATTATTTGAAAGCCCCTAGCCATCATCTCTTTACTCCAATCATAATCCTCCAACCCATATCTCCTGGTTTCAGGAATAATTTTAGGTAGATTCTCGTCAAAAGGATAAATCTTCCATAAAGACTTTCTAATTATACAATTAATAGTGCTAACCCAATCTTGGTGTAAGACCAATTTTTGAGAAAAATGATAAATTATTGCATCCAATTTCTCGAAAACATTTCTCGCTTGGTGGGGAATGAAAAATCCGCTTACACCCGCAACCTTACAGTCCTTAAAATATCTCATTCCATCCTGTAGCCAGCGAAAAGATATGGGCAACGAATGAGCATTTGTTATGCAGACTAACTCATTTTCCGCAATATCTACACCCAAATTAGTGGAATGTGCATGAGAAAACTCATTATCCGAAAGAGCAACTAATTTGAGCTTAATTTTTGGATGTTCGGAACATTTTCTGACCATTTCATGAAGATCATTTTCTAAGATTCGCAATTTTTCCTCTGTAGAATAATTATTCACAACAATTATTTCAGATGGTTGAACTGTTTGTAGAGCTAGATTTTCCAGTAGACGGCCAAAATATCTTTCTTTGTCTCTTGTTCGGATGACAACTGAAATCTTCAAAGCTTAATCTTCCATTTCGTAACCTATTGTTTGAAACGTTTTTTGAGATATGCCGCGATACATGACATAGACTGTGTAAAATCCGTATGCTAAAACCAATTTCGGCATTTTCAGAAGCGACCCAAATCTTAAAGTATCAATAAGTATGTCTAGGCTTCCTTTAATTGTCCAGACAACTGGAGGTCTATAATGTATGCAATGTGGGTCATAAGCTGCTATTACTCTATATCCTTTTTTGGCTATCCATTCTTTGATAAAGGCATCCTCAAACACATGCAAATTCTTTGGAATATCTATGTCTTTAACAGTCTCATAACGGACCAACAAATCATGGGTTCCACCTCTTATCTCAAAAATTTTCCTCGTTATTTTCAAAAAGAGCTTTAGAACAATGGAATTCTGGATACCATCCCATACCTCTGTTCCCCAAACCGCGCCCACATCATTTTTTACAAGAGTTTTAGCCTTATTATACCAGTTGTCGCATAGGGTGACGTCGCTGTCGACAAATATGAACCATTCTGTTTCGACTTTTCTTATTCCTTTCAATCTTGCACTGCCACGTGTGCCACTGTCCTTGATTAGAACCACATTCCCATACTTTTCATGAAATTTCTTAACTGTTTCCAAAGTAGAATCCGTTGAATATCCATCTACAACTATCAAACGATTTATAGGCACGTTTTTAAAAATCGAGTTTAAGCATTTCTCCAAAACTCGCTCACTGTTTTTTGTAAGTACAACAACATCTACTTGCTTTATACCCACTCTATCCCGCCCATTTTTTATTAGTATTTGCTTGCCTTATCCACTTACTATTCTTCTTTTTAACTATCATAAAAATTTGTTGAATCTCAAAATGGCAAATTCTTATCTGTAACAACTTATATTTGACTCATAATATTTACCATGGAATAAAGCGGTGTAAGCAATTGGTTATGTCCTTGGAAAAAGCTGCTAGAATCGCCATGTGTTCATTAGTACCTAACAGGCCTTATCATGTGCAGTGGATGATTACAAGAAAATGTAACTATCGTTGTAGGGGATGTAACGTTTGGCGAGAACAGGACGTAAAAGAGCTTTCAACAGAGGAAATCAAAAAAGGGCTAGATATTCTCAAGGAACTCGGTGTTGTGGAAATAGTGTTTTCTGGCGGAAATCCCCTTCTGAGAGATGATATTGGCGAGATTTTGGATTATGCCTCACGTTTTTTTGTTACTACAGTTTACGATAACGGTAGTTTGGCTGCAGAAAAGATTGATGCGTTACGTAATGTGGATTTTGTTGCCGTATCTTTAGACACTTTGAATCCTGAGAAAAATGATTATGCTAAAGGTGTTAAGGGCTCTTGGCATAAAGCTGTACAAGCCATTGAGAAACTGCATGATGAAGGAATTAACGTAAGTGTAACACCGATGATTTCACAGTTCAACCTGTATGAAATCATTGACTTGACTAAATACTTTCTAGAGAAAGAAATTCCAGTCTGGTTTTCCCTATACTCCTACGATGCTTCCATTGACTCAGACCAGCTTTTCAAAATAGGAAGAAAAAGCGCCGAGTTTGAGATAGCTGACAAAAAAGCTATGGTAAACCTTTGTGATTCCCTTATCGAAATGAAGAAGAAAAACAGCAACATCCTCATAACAACCAAGATTTTGGAAGCAAT
>JAOZHM010000256.1 GCA_026014845.1 Candidatus Bathyarchaeota archaeon | reverse complement strand
ATCTTTTCATTCATGTAGAAGACTTCATCTTCTGGTTTGTAAAAGGAGAAGTTTTCGAAAAATCCTGGCATTTGGTTTTTTGAAAGGGTTTCAGAAATTTGTTTCCATTGGGTGTCGCTGTATCTCGTGCCGTTTTTTTTGAGGTTGTTCCGCATGCGTTGCGTTAGTTGTTTGAGAAGTTCTTGCTGTTTGATTATTTTGATGTCTCTAAAGTATGTGAAATTGATGTTGAATGATTCTATCATTTTTTTGTGGATCTTCTTGAGTGTTTGGTTGATCGTCTCTTTGACTGATTCAGTGTCTTCTTGGTTGTTTGCGTTTTTCATGGGTGTTTCTCCCTAATCTGTTTTGGTTCTTCCGTGTTCTTTGATCCTCTCTATTGCTTGTTCAAAATCTTTCATGATTATCTGAAGTTTAGGAGATTTTCTGCTTGCCTCTTGTTTTCTGTGTGTCTTTATGTATTTTCTAATGGCTAGCATTGTGGCTTCTCTGCAAATTGCTTCTATGTCCGATCCCATGTATCCATCGGTTTCCGCGGCGAGCTCCTGTAAGGAAACGTTTTTGGCGACAGGGTTTTTCTTGGTGTGGATTTTGAAGATCTCTAATCTTGACTCTTCATCCGGGGGTGGGACGTGGAGAATCTGGTCGAATCTTCCTGCTCTCAATAGAGCTGGATCAATTAAGTCCATTCGGTTTGTTGCAGCTAGAACTACGACTCCGCGAAGTTCCTCTAGACCGTCCATTTCCGTGAGGATTTGGCTTATAACTCTTTCAGAGACATGGGAATCTGCGATTCCACTTCCACGCCGAGGTGCGAGAGCGTCGATTTCATCGAAAAATATGATGCAGGGCGTGGTTTGTTTTCCCCTTTTGAATGTTTTTCTTACTCCCCTCTCTGATTCGCCCACAAACTTGCTCATGAGCTCTGGACCCTTAATGTTGATGAAGTTTATTCCGCTTTCGTTGGCCACTGCTTTTGCTAGGAGGGTTTTGCCTGAGCCAGGGGGTCCGTGGAGCAGTATGCCCTTTGGAGGTTTTGCTCCGGCTTCTTCGAACAGCTTGGGGTATTTTAGGGGCCATTCGATGGCTTCCTTTAGTGCTTGTTTGGTTTCTTCGAGTCCTCCTACGTCGTTCCATTTGACGTTTGGTGTTTGGATGAGTACTTCTCTCATGGCGGATGGTTCTACAAACCTCATGGCATCTAGGAAGTCGTTCATGGTTACTATGAGTTTGTTGAGCACTTCTATAGGGATGTAGTCTGCCTCGAAATCTATTTCGGGCAGGACTCTTCGCAAGGCTTTCATGGCTGCTTCTTTGCATAGTTCTGATATGTCTGCACCCGTGAATGCGTGGGTTAGATCAGCAAGTTTTTGTAGGTTTACATCTTCAGTTAGCGGCATTCCTCGGGTGTGGATTTGGAGGATTTCGAATCTTCCCGCTCTATTTGGTACCCCTATTTCGATTTCTCGGTCGAATCTTCCTGCTCTTCTGATGGCGGGGTCGAGGGCGTTGGGTCTGTTTGTGGCTCCGATTACTACTATTTGTCCTCTTGGTTCTAGTCCGTCCATTAGTGCTAGTAGTTGAGAGACTACTCTTTTTTCGACTTCGCCGTGTACTTCTTCTCTTTTTGGGGCTATGGCGTCGATTTCGTCTATGAAAATGATGCATGGCCTGTTTTGTTCGGCTTCAGTGAAGATTTCTCGTACTCTTGCTTCGGATTCTCCGTAAAATTTGCCGTGGATTTCTGCTCCGCTTAGGCTTATGAAGGTGGCGAAGGTTTCGTTTGCCACGGCTTTGGCTATTAGGGTTTTTCCTGTTCCTGGGGGTCCGTGTAGTAATACTCCTTTTGGGGGTTCTATGCCTAGTCTGTCGAAGACTTCCGGGTGTCGTAGTGGGAGTTCTATCATTTCTCTTATTCTTTGGATTTGTTCGCCGAGTCCGCCGATGTCTCCGTATGTAACGCCGATTTTTCGTCGGGTTTCTATTGCCTTTTCTTGAATGGTTATTTCGGTTGTGGGGTAGACTATTGCAGCAGCGCTCTTTGGTTCTATTTTGGTTACGGCGAAGGATATGCTTGTTCCCATGAGACTCAGCCTAATTTGGTTTCCTTCAATTAGCGGTAAGCCTTCTAGGAGTCTTCTGACGTGTTTTCCGTAGGCGTCTCCGAGCTGTGGCTGGGCCTGTTGTATGGGCGCT